>NZ_QGGI01000045.1 GCF_003148465.1 Oceanotoga teriensis | reverse complement strand
AAATTAAAAAAAACAAAAAAATATAAAAGATAATAAATAATGAAAGAAATTTTATTTATTAAAAAATTAATAAACATAAAATATGGTAGTAGTTACCATTAATTAGTTAATATTAGGTCAAATATCAACCACATATACTCAGGTAGCTTAACCTCCCATATCTCACTGGCTCTAAGGCCAAAATTCCTTCGTTCTGCTTATCCTAAGGTGGTTTGTCAGCTTTGCTCCTAAACTGGGTCGTGCCCTAATGGAAAATATTATGCCGACTTAACTCACTTTTAGTTATTATTGTTATTATTTAATAATCTATACAGTTAAGAACTGTATCTTTTTATTTCCATGAATATCATTAATTAATTTACTTGGGTCATATTCTATATTCTTTTTTATTAATGTATATATTATTTTAATTAATTTAGCCATTAAAGCTATAAGTGATTGTTTTTTCTTTAAAGGATTTTTTGTTCTATTAGTATAATATTTATGAATTAATTTAAATTCATTATTTTTAGCTACCATTGGTAGTATGGCTTTAAATAATAAACTTCTTAATCTTTTTCTACCTCTTTTAGTTATTGTTGTTTTACCTTTATGTTTACCGGAACTAGTTTCTTTTAAATTTAAACCTGCTAATTTAATTATTTGTTTTGGATGACTAAATCTATTAATATTTCCTACTTCTGCAATAAATCCAGATATAGTTATTATTCCAATACCTTTAATTGTTAAAGCTTTTTCTATTCCTGGTATTTTATATACTAATATTTTTAATTTTTCTTCAATTTCATTTAATTCTTTTTCTACTTTTTTATACTCTTTTACCAAATATAATATTTCATATTTAGCCATTAATAATCCTTCTGTTATACCTACAGATTCTTTTGCTATATTTATTAATTTATTTGCTCTTTTTATTCCAACTGCTCTTTTTACATCTTTTTTCCATATTTCTAATATTTCTTCTGCTGTATAATTTAATACTTGAGTTGGTGTTGCCATGGTTTGTAATGTAATCATTGATGCTTTTCCATATATTCCTTTAAATACTTTTTTATATTCCGGAAAGTATATATCTAACCATCTTTCTATTCTATTTTTTATTGCATATATTTTTTTCTTTATTACTTCACGTATTTCATTTGTTTTTCTTAATTCTGCATATATCCCAACCGGCATATATGGTATATTATATCTGCCGTCTTTAACTAACATCGCTATTGTTTTTGGATCCTTTCTATCACTTTTACTTGGTGTGTTATCATCTAATTCTTTTGCTTGTTTTACATGATATGGATTTACTTGTACTAACTTCATTCCTCTTTTATTTACATAATTTGCTAATGTATACCAATAATGTCCTGTTGGTTCTATTCCTATTATTATCTTTTCTTTTTTTTCCTTTCTTTTTATTTCTTTTATATATTCTTCTAATTTCCTGAACCCTTCTATATTTGACTTGAATTTTATTACTTTTCCTAATTCTATCCCTCTATTGTCAAATACTCTTGCATAATGGGTTTCTTTTGCTATATCTACTCCCACTACTAATGTTTTTTCATCCACTTGTTTTATTTTATTATTTTGTGTATAATTCATTTAGGTTCCTCCTTTGTAAAAT
>NZ_QGGI01000044.1 GCF_003148465.1 Oceanotoga teriensis | reverse complement strand
TGTGTTAGGCGCGCCGCCAGCGTTCACCCTGAGCCAGGATCAAACCCTTCATCCTTATGGTTTGTCCTTCTTCAGTTCTTTCTCTGACGTCTTTTTCTTCCTTACCTTATTGGCTTTCTTCTATCCACTTTTCAAACAGCATTTATTTCTCCGGCTTCTCAGCCAGCCGAAGTATATACTATCACATTTCTCTATCTCCTGTCAATTTCTTTTTTGTTACATTTATTCCTCCCTTTCTTTACACATTTCCACCTCTTAACGTGTTTGATGATTTCTTTTTGTATGAAAGCCTGTAATCATGTAGAATTTAACTATTATTCCATTTATTTGTTTTTTATAATTTAATGTTATAATATAAAAAAGAGTTAAATTACAACTTAGGAGGTTAAATATGAAAATAGGTATAATATTTGGTACAAGACCTGAGGCAATAAAAATGGCTCCCTTATATAAAAAATTAATAGAAAATAATATAGACACAAAAATAATCTCTACCGGTCAACATAAAGAAATGCTTGATCAAGTTTTAAATGTATTTGAAATAATACCAGATTACAACTTAAATATAATGAAAAAAGGACAATCTTTATGTGAACTAACATCAAGATTATTAAATGAACTAGATAAAATACTAAAAAAAGAAAGATTTGATCTAATACTAGTTCATGGTGACACCAGCACCACAATGACAGCGAGCTTAGCAGGATTTTATAATAAAATTCCCATAGGTCATGTAGAAGCAGGACTTAGAACAAAAGATATATATGATCCTTATCCAGAAGAATTAAATAGAAGAATAACAAGTAATATAGCAAATTATCATTTTGCACCGACAGAACTTGCAAAACAAAATTTAATAAAAGAAAATATACCAGAAAAAAATATAATAATAACTGGAAATACCGTAATAGACTCAATAAAATGGATAAAAGAAAATAAATCAGAAAATATAAAAATGATACAAAATAATCTAAATTTAAAAAAACAAAAATATATTTTAATGACTATGCACAGAAGAGAAAATTGGGGAACACCTATTGAAAATGTTATGAAAGCGGTAAAAAAATATACTTCAGAAAAAAATATAAAAGTCATTTTTCCAATACATTTAAACCCTATAGTAAGAGAAAATGTAAAAAAAATAATAAAAAATGATACAAATATAATTCTCACAGAACCTTTAGAATATTTAGAATTCATAAGTCTTATGGATGGATGTCATTATATAATGACAGATAGCGGAGGAATACAAGAAGAAGCACAATATCTAAAAAAAACTATATTAATATTGAGAAAAACAACTGAAAGACCTGAAGCAATAAAAAATGGAACTGCAATTTTAGTGGGAACAGAAGAAGACAAAGTTTATAATGCGATGAAGGAATTAGAAAAAAATATGTATAAAAATATAATAAAAGATAAAAATCCTTTTGGGGATGGTTTTGCTTCAGAAAAAATAGTAGATTTTATACTAAAAAGCAAATAAAAATAAAAGAAAAGAGAGAACAAAGAAGTTCTCTCTTAGAAAAAAAGAAGGGGCGAAACTTACTCTTGCACACAAAAAGTGTACTACCATCAGCATGAGAAGGCTTAACTGCCAGGTTCGGAATGGATCTGGGTGGAACCCAACTCATTATCCTCACCCCTAAATACTCAC
>NZ_QGGI01000043.1 GCF_003148465.1 Oceanotoga teriensis | reverse complement strand
ATACCTGCAAGAATCGATGCAGATAAATCAAAATACGATCCTTATCTTACTTGGTCTATAAACGATTTTTCCAGTAAAACTATAACTCCTTCAATAGTACATGGTTCTGCTGCTCCTGAAGGATTTGTTACCTCTTTAAATGATGCTATTAATATATTAATAGCTACTGGGAATGTTAAAAATGCTAGAAAGAGTATCATTTGGGCTTGTGAAGATGCTGGAATAATAACTGACTAACTCCAAACTTTAAGCCAGTTTCTTTTGAAACTGGCTTTCATTATAATACGGAGGTGAATAAATAATATGGCTATTAAAAATAAAAAAGGTAAAGTTGGATTTTTCATCATATTACCTTCATTAGCTCTAATCGGTATATTCGTTTATTATTTCATATTTTTGACCATTAAAAATTCATTTTCTAATTTCAATTCTTTTTCAGCTCTTGTTAGAAATGATTTTAAATTTGTTGGATTCAGAAATTTTGAAAGAATTTTTTCTGATTCCAGATTTCAAACAGATTTATGGAATACTTTATTCTTTACCTTATTTTTTATTTCTTTTTGTATTATACTTGGTTTAATCCTTGCAAATCTTTTAGATAAAGGTTTAAAGGGATCGAGATTTTTCCAAAACCTCTTTCTTTTTCCAATGGCTATTTCTTTTGTTATAACTGGTACTGTTATGAGTTGGATTTTTGCACCTGGAAATATCCCTTCTGATCCTCAAGGTTTAAACCTTTTATTTGAAAAACTTGGTTTAAATAACTTACAATGGATGTGGTTTACAAGTACTGATTCCATTGGTAAGTTTAATTTAGCTCTAATCCCTGTAATTCTTGCCGCTGTATGGCAAATGTCTGGTTATATCATGGCTATGTATTTAGCTGGTTTGAGAGCTATTCCAACAGATGTTCTCGAAGCTGCAAGAGTTGATGGCGCTAGTAATTCTAAAATTTTTTGGTCTATTAAAATGCCTCTATTAAAACCTATTACTTTATCTGCAATGATCGTTTTAGGTCATGTTTCTTTAAAAATTTTTGATTTAATTTATGCTATGACTGGTTCAGGCCCTAAAAATGTCACTGATATGCCTGCTGTATACATGTTTGAACTCACTTTTCGTTCCAATAAATATGCAATGGGTTCAGCTATTTCTATAATAATGTTATTAATGGTTGCTGTAATAATCATTCCTTATCTATACTCAAGTTTTAGAAAGGAGTCTTCTTTATGACTAAAAAATATTCTACTTCATCTGTTTTTTCTTATATCATTTTAATTATTATCGCTATTATTTTTTTGGTTCCTTTTTATGTCACTGTTATCACCAGTTTTAAACCTTTATCTGAAATCTCTATATCCGATATGTGGAACTTACCAAATAACATTTCTTTTGATGGTTTTAAAGTCGCTTTTTCTAAGCTTGGACCTAATTTGTTTAATAGTTTTTTATTGACTATTCCGGCTACTATCATCTCAGCTTTTATTGGTTCTATTAATGGGTTCGCTTTTTCTAAATTGAAGTTTAAGTTTTCAAACGTTATTTTTGCTATAATATTGTTTGGTATGTTTATACCTTATCAGTCTGTTTTATTTCCTTTGATTCAATTTTTTCAAAAAATAGGCCTTTATGGTACTATTCCAGCTTTGATTATTATTCATGTTATTTATGGTATTCCTATCACAACTTTGATGTTTAAAAATTATTATGAGGAAATTCCTGATTCTTTGATCGAAGCTGCTTCTATTGATGGTGCTAGCTTTTCTAAAACTTATTCTAAAATTATTTTACCTATTTCTATTCCTGGTTTCGTTGTTACTGCTATTTGGCAATTTACAAATATTTGGAATGAATTTTTGTTCGCCGTTACTGTTACTTCTAATCCGGATCGTCAACCTATTACCGTCGCTCTTGTTAATCTCGCTGGTTCTCAAGTCGTTGAGTGGAATGTTCAAATGGCAGGTGCTTTGGTTGCTGCTTTACCCACTCTTATCGTTTATATCGTTCTTGGTAAGTATTTCTTAAAAGGTCTTTTATCTGGTTCTGTTAAAGGTTAAGTTTATA
>NZ_QGGI01000042.1 GCF_003148465.1 Oceanotoga teriensis | reverse complement strand
TAACTACTACCATATTTTATGTTTATTAATTTTTTAATAAATAAAATTTCTTTCATTATTTATTATCTTTTATATTTTTTTGTTTTTTTTAATTTTTATGAATTATCATGAAATATTCACTTAAGCGTATTTTATAGAGGGAGGAAAAAAATGAAACCAAGTGATACAAAGTATTTATGTAAAAAAATAATGCAAGCAGATGAAATACCTCTTCTTTGGGGACATTTTGGAGTTGGAAAAACTGATATAGCTAAAGAAATTGCTGAAGAAACTGGAAGGAAATTAATAATATTGGTAATATCTCAAATGGAACCTGGAGATTTGATAGGTATGCCTTCAAGGGATGAAAGCAAAACTGTATTTTTGAAACCAGATTGGTGGCCTGAAGATGATAATGTTTTGATAATGATAGATGAAGTTAACAGAGCTCATAGATCTATAAGAAATGCAATAATGCAATTATTAATTGATAGAAGAATTCATAATCATATTTTACCTGAAGGAGTTTGGATAATGGGAGCTGCCAATCCTCCAGATGAAGAATATGATCAAGTTGATTTAATAACAGATCCAGCATTTATGTCAAGATTTTTTCATTTGATTTTAAATACAGAAACTAATGATTGGATAAATTGGGCAAATGAAAATAAATTGAATAAAAAATTAATTAGTTTTATAAATAATTATCCTGAATATCTATCTCCAGATAGTAGAGTATCTATGAGATTAAACTTGAGACCAAGTCCAAGAAGTTGGTATAAACTTTCAAAAGTTTTTGATAATTTTTCAGAAGAAGATATATCAAATTATGGATATATAACTGCTGCTTCTATAGTTGGAAGTGATGCAGCCAGAGCTATTTTGAATCATTATAATAATAAAAATAATATACCAACAGCAACAGAATTAATCATAGAAGGTAAAAATTATGAAAGAATAAATAAATTAACTTCAGAAGAAAAACTAAGTATTATATTGAGAATAAATAAATATTTTGAAAGTCTTGATGATTCAGAAATGCTTAAAATAATAGATAATTCTGAACATAAACTTATATCTAAAAATATAAAAGAGCTTTCTAACTATTTACCAAAAGACTCAATATTTTCAATACTCAGAAATTTAAATAAATTAGTAGAAGATAGTAAAGGCATAAGAAAAGCTTTTTATGATAAATTATTGGAAGAAGTTGCATTAACTCTTGGAGATGAAAGGTGGCTTGATGAAGTATAATGCAAGATATAGTTGAAAAAGCATGGATAGAACTTTCAAAAGAAAGTATATTTTTTTCTTATGCGAGAATGCGTTTTGACATGTTGAAAAGTGAGACTGTTAGAACTGTTAAATTGAGTATTACATCAAATGGAAATTTTAGACTTATTTATAATCCTAGAAGACTCAAAAGTAAGGGAATTAACTTTACAAAAGCGATAATAAAACATGAATTGTATCATATAATATTTGGTCATATATTTATTAAAATTAAAAATGAAAGACTTAAAGGCATATGGGATTTAGCTATGGACGCATCTATAAATCAATATATATATGAATTAGATGCTTTAGCAAAACCTTTAAATGTAATGCTTGGAGAAGGTCATGCACCAGATAATGAAATATTATTCGTAACTGCTCCAATAGACATGCCAGGAAAAACAGCTGAAGAGTATTTTCAGTACTGCTTGAAATTTTTTGAAGATAATAAAATAATAGATCTTGAAGAAATACAGGAACAAAGAGAAGAAACCGATTCACATGATTTTCAAATGGATGTTTCAGAAGAAATGGCTTTTGACATAGTCAGTGAATTTATTCAAGAGTCATATGATAAATCAAAAGGGGATATGCCAGAAGGTTTAGAAATAGCTGTAAAAATAATGACTAAAAAAAATAAATTTGATTGGAAAACAGTTTTAAGAAGGTTCTTTGGAAGCTCTGTAATAACAAACAAATATAGAAGCTTATTAAAACCAAATAGAAGATATGATGATCAACCTGGTTGGGTTAGTCAAAGAGGACCTAATGTTTGTGTTATTTTAGATACTTCTGGATCTATAATCGAAGAAGAATATGATATGTTTTTTTCTGAGATTGAAGATATATCAAAAGTTCAAGGTGGAAAGATAAAATTAATACAAGCCGATAAAAAAGTACAATCAATTTCTGAATATAATAAAGGAAATTGGAAAGATTTAACTTTGAAAGGTAGTGGTTCAACAGATTTACAGCCAGCTGTTGATTATGTGGAAAAGAATATAAGACCAGAAGGAATAATTATATTTACTGATGGATGGGTAGAAGTACCCGCTATAAGTAGAAGAGTTTTATTTGTGCTTTCTAAAAAGTATAATAATGATTTTTATAATGAAGTAATATCATATTATGGAAAACAAAGTATAATCAACTTTTAAAGCCTGTAATTATTTTTATTACAGGCTTTCATACAAAAAGAAATTATCAAACACGTTAAAAGGTGGAAATGTGTAAGGAAAGGGAGGAATAAATGTAACAAAAAAGAAATTGACAGGAGATAGAGAAATGTGATAGTATATACTTCGGCTGGCTGAGAAGCCGGAGAAATAAATGCTGTTTGAAAAGTGGATAGAAGAAAGCCAATAAGGTAAGGAAAAAAAGACGTCAGAGAAAGAACTGAAGAAGGACAAACCATAAGGATGAAGGGTTTGATCCTGGCTCAGGGTGAACGCTGGCGGCGCGCCTAACACA
>NZ_QGGI01000041.1 GCF_003148465.1 Oceanotoga teriensis | reverse complement strand
AAACAGGCAACTATGGTGTAGATTTTTCCACACTTATTAAGAAATTGGAAAAGAGTAACTTATAGGCCCTTTTCCACCATAAAATCCGAATACCCTAAATAAAAAAGAAATTCCAGGGAGTGCTCCTATTGCTGGAGCTGAGACAGATATAGCAAATCTGGAACCCGTGAACCTGATCCAGGTAATACTGGCGGAGGGATGGATAATATATAAAATAAAAAATAATATTTATATTAAGGGGGAAAATTATATGAATTTCGTAGAAGAAAATCTCATTAAAATGCGTGAAAAAAATCCTGTAATACAATGTTTCACAAACAATGTGGTGACAAATTTTACAGCCAATGTTCTTTTAAGTAGCGGAGCCTCTCCAATAATGTCCTATTGTGAAGAAGAAGCAGAAGAAATGCAAAATATAGCTTCTGCACTCCTTTTAAACATTGGAACTTTAGATAAAACAACTTCAGATCAAATGAGATTTCAAGCAAATATTTCAAAAAAAACTAAAATTCCAGTAATAATAGATCCTGTTGGTGCTGGCGCCAGTAAATTGAGAACTAATTTAAGTATAGAATTAATAAATAAAGCTAATACAAAAATAATAAAAGGAAACTCAGGAGAAATAGCAGCAATAAATGGAATAATAGGAAAAACTCGTGGAGTAGATGCAACTATTTCTGAAGAATCTTTTACATCTAAAATTACTATAGAAACAGCTAAAAAATTTGATTGTACAGTAGTTACAACTGGAAAAATTGATTATATTAGTGATGGAAATAGAATTGCAAAAATTTTTAATGGATCAGAAATGCTACAAAAAATTACAGGGGCTGGATGTTCTTTAGGTGCTTTAATAGGTGCTTTTATTTCTGTAACAGATCCTTTTGAAGCAGCTATTTCTGCTGTTGAATTTTTTAATATAGCAGCTGAAATTTCTGAAAGGGAAAAAAAATTTCCTGGATCTTTTAAAATAAAACTTTTAGATAATTTAATGAAATTAAATAAAGAAACTATTTCAAAAATGAAAAGAGTTGAAATAAATGAAATTTAATAAAGAAATATTAAAACTTTATATGATAACTGACAGTAATTATATGGATGAGAGAGAAAGTGTTTTAAAAGCTGTAAAAAGTGGTGCAACTTGTGTACAATACAGGGCAAAAAATACCGATACAAAACAAATGATAGAAGTTGCAAAAGATCTAAAAAAAATTTGTAATCATCATAATGTTCCATTGATAATAAATGATAGATTAGATATTGCTCTTGCAATACAAGCAGATGGAATTCATATAGGTCAAGATGATATGCCTATAGAAATAGTAAAAAAATACGCCTCAAATATGATAATTGGTGTATCTGCTTCAAATATTGAACAGGCTTTAATAGCTGAAAAAAAAGGTGCTGATTATATAGGTGCTGGAGCGGTTTTTTCTACTCAGACTAAAAAAGATGCCAATTATATGGGAATAGAATCTTTAAAAGAACTAATGAAAAAAATAAAAATACCTGTTGCCGCAATAGGCGGAATTAATTTAAAAAATATAAAAGAAGTTTTAAAAACTAATATAGATGGAGTTTGTATAATATCTGCCTTGTTATGTTCTAAAGATATCGAAAAAACAACTAAAGAATTTTTAAAAATAATAGAGGAGGAACATATATGAATTATAAAGCAAAAGCATTAACAATTGCCGGTACAGATTGTAGTGGTGGAGCAGGTGTTCAAGCAGATTTAAAAACTTTTCATACTTTTGAAGTATATGGAATGTCTGTAATAACAGCAATAACAGCTGAAAATACACAACAGGTAAAATCAATTCAAGACATAGATCCTCAAATAATTTCAGATCAAATAGATATGGTTTTTGAAGATATAAGACCCGATGCATTAAAAATAGGTATGGTTTCAACAGAAAAAACTATAAAAACTATTGCAAAAAAATTAAAAGAATATAAATTTGATAAAATAATATTAGATCCCGTAATGGTTGCAAAAGGTGGAGAATTTCTATTGAAAAAAAACAATGAAAAATTTTTAATAGAAGAATTAATTCCAATATCATATCTGATAACACCTAATATACCAGAAGCTGAAATAATAAGTGAAATGGCTATTAAAAATATAGAAGATATGAAAAATGCCTGTATTAAAATATATGAAAAAGGAGCTAAAAATGTTCTTTTAAAAGGGGGACATTTTAAAGGTGAAATTGCAACAGATATTTTATATGATGGATTTAATTTTTATGAATACTCAGAAAAAAGAATCAATTCAAAAAACACTCATGGAACTGGCTGTACAATATCGGCAGCAATAACTTCATTAATAGCCCAAAATTATACATTAAAAGATGCCTTAACTATAGCTAAAGATTTCATAACAAAGGCTATAAAATATGCCCCTAAAAATATTGGACATGGACATGGCCCACTGAATCATAATATAAAACCAGCAAAAATTCAACATTTTAAATATCATGCAAATGATTATGATAAATGGTTCAAATCAAATAAAATATTATTCGAAAATGAATTAAAAGCACAAAAAAAGGCTTTAAAAAATCCCGAAAAAACTCTTGCTGTGGGTATTGGAGATGGTCTTTTTGCAAAAGAACTTGGAATTAAAGAGGGTATAGAACCTTCAGAAGATATGGCAAAACTCGCTAAAAGTAAAGGATTAGATGTTAAAATAGGATGTGCAGAGGAGTTACCTTATGATGATGAAAGTTGGGAAAATGTTTATCTAGGCACTATAATGGCATCTGTAAATGATAAAAGAAAATCTATACAAGAGGCTGTAAGAGTATGTAAAAAAAATGGAGAAATTATAGTTTCAATATTACCAAAAGAATCTTCCTTTCCTTTATTATATGATCTATCTTATTTAAAAGGAGAATTTGATAAAAAAATATCTCCTGAATATCCTTATCCTTTAGAGTTTTTAAAAGATGTTAAATGGGCAACTGTAGAAGAAGTTTCTGATTTAATGAAAGAATATGGAATAAAAAATATTGAATATATTCAAACACTTACAATGCATCCAAAATACTCAAACATAATAGAAGAAGAACCAAAATCAGGGTATACTCATGGAGATTATGTAATAATAAAAGGTGTTAAAAAATGACTAATATAGAATTTTTAAAATCAAAAAATAAATTAATAATAGAAAAAATAAATAATAATCCTTTTATAATAGAGATCTTTCAAGGTATTCTTCCAAAAAATAAATTTATAAAATATATTAAAGATGATTATGATTATATTTTCAAAGCCATTAAAAATTTAAATATCATCGCATCAAAAGCAAGAAATGAAAAAGAATTGATCATCTTAAATAATTGGGTCTTCGGATTTTATAGTGGAATTATCTTTTTAAAGTTTAAAAATAATTAGTGTTCAAATCGGAATATCTGGTGGAATACTAAGTGTCATAAA
>NZ_QGGI01000040.1:1987-4786 GCF_003148465.1 Oceanotoga teriensis | reverse complement strand
AAGTGTACTACCATCAGCATGAGAAGGCTTAACTGCCAGGTTCGGAATGGATCTGGGTGGAACCCAACTCATTATCCTCACCCCTAAATACTCACTCACTAGTACATAAGAAACATTTGTCCAAAGCCTCGGGTTATTAGTACCACTCGACTCAATACATCACTGCACTTACATCTGTGGCCTATCTACGTTCTAGTCTCGAACTACCCTTAACTCTTTCGAGCGGGAAGTCTTATCTTGGGGCCCGTTTCCCACTTAGATGCTTTCAGCGGTTATCGGTCATGTACTTAGCTACCCAGCTCCTGCCATTTGCCTGACAACTGGTTCACCAGCGGTACACTCACTCTGGTCCTCTCGTACTAAGAGCAACCCCCCTCAAACTTCCTACGCCCGCAGCAGATAGGGACCGAACTGTCTTACGACGTTCTGAACCCAGCTCACGTACCGCTTTAATGGGCGAACAGCCCAACCCTTGGGACCTTCTTCAGCCCCAGGATGCGATGAGCCGACATCGAGGTGCCAAACCACGCCGTCGATATGAACTCTCGAGCGTGATTAGCCTGTTATCCCCAGGGTAACTTTTATCCGTTTATCGACGGTTATTCCACTCTATTCCGCCGGGTCACTAGGACCAGGTTTCCCTTCTGGTCGATCTGTCAATCTCTCAGTTAAGCCGGCTTTTGCCCTTGCACTCTTCGGTGGATTTCCAACCCACCTGAGCCGACCTTCGCACGCCTCCGTTACTCTTTAGGAGGCGACCGCCCCAGTCAAACTGCCTACCTAACAATGTCCAGATTATGCTCTTCACATACCTCTGTTAGTAGCACACCAATATGAGGGTGGTATCCCACTTTCGGCTCCTTCATACCTTGCGATATGTTATCTTCGCCTCCCACCTATCCTGTACACATATTGACAAACTACAATGTCAGGCTACAGTAAAACTCCATGGGGTCTTTCCGTCTAACTGCGGGTCCTCGGCATCTTCACCGAGTCTGTAATTTCACCGGATCTTCTGTTGAGACAGTGCCCTGATCGTTACGCCATTCATGCAGGTCGGAACTTACCCGACAAGGAATTTCGCTACCTTAGGACCGTTATAGTTACGGCCGCCGTTTACCGGGGCTTCAATTCGAAGCTTTCACTCCTCCTCTTAACCTTCCGGCACTGGGCAGGCGTCAGTCCCTATACTTCCACTTCACGTGTTCGCAGAGACCTGTGTTTTTGGTAAACAGTCGCCAGGGCCTTGTCACTGCAACTTATTCACGCATCTTTCAACACCCGAATAAGCACCCCTTTTCCCGAAGTTACGGGGCTATTTTGCCTAGTTCCTTAACAGAAGTTATTCCGCTCCCCTTAGCCTTCTCAGCCCGTCTACCTGTGTCGGTTTTCAGAACGGTCGCTCATTATCTCAAGCACAATGCGATGCTTTTCTTGGCAGTGTGATTCCTCTCCGTTGGTCTCTTTTGACCTTCCCATCATACATCTTCCTCTTCTCCCGGTTTTCCCTAGGAGCCTCTTCGGCTTTTGCATTTAGAAAACCTTGCAACTTGGTCTCGGAAATTCGCCTCCTGCGTCACACCTCATTATTCAATAATTCACGGTACAGGATTCTTTACCTGTTTCCCATCGGTTACCCCTTTCGGGTTCCCCTTAGGATCCGACTTACCCTGGGCGGACGACCCTTCCCCAGGTACCCTTAGACTTTCGGGGTGGGAGATTCTCACTCCCATTTCGTTACTCATGCCCGCATCCGCTCTTGTATTTCGTCCAGATAATCTTTCAATTATCCTTCTCCCTAGCATACATTGCTCCCCTACCAATGACTTTTGCCATTCCGTAGCTTCGGTGTAAAGCTTTAGCTCCGTTACATTTTCGGCGCATTGTCCTTCTACCGGTGAGCTGTTACGCACTCTTTAAAGGATGGCTGCTTCTAAGCCAACCTCCCGGCTGTCTAAAGAACTTCACTACCTTTCACACTTAGCTTTCCCTTCGGAACCTTAGCTGTCGGTCTGGGCTGTTTCCCTCTCGACCACGGAGCTTTTCCTCCGTAGTCTGTCTCCAGATTTCTCAGTTTCTTGTATTCGTAGTTTGACTGGTTTCTGAGGTCGTCCCCCATACGCCAATCAGTGCTCTACCCCAATTACTGCTTCTATCTAGGCCGTGCCTACACACGTTTCGGGGAGTACCAGCTATCACCAGGTTCGATTAGCTTTTCACTCCTACACACATGTCATCCGAAGATTTTTTACTATCTACCGGTTCGGTCCTCCACTCAGTTTTACCTGACTTTCAACCTGCACATATGTAGCTCACCTGGCTTCGGGTCTATTACTACTGACTTTCGCTCTTTTAAAACTTGGTTTCCCTTCGGCTTTTCCTCTTCCGGATTTACCTCGCCAGTAACAATAACTCACGGGCACATTAATCAAAAGGCACACGGTCACTTGCGCTCCCGCTTCCTGTAAGCATACGGTTTCAGGTTCTCTTTCACTCCCCTCCCGGGGTCCTTTTCACCTTTCCCTCACGGTACTCTTCTCTATCGGTCAGCAGTTAGTATTTAGCCTTGGATGGTGGTCCACCCTGATTCAAGCAGGATTTCTCGTGTCCTACTCTACTTGGGATTAGAAAACTTCGCCTTCTTCGATTTCGAGTACGGGACTTTCACCCTTTTTCGTCTATCTTCCCATATAGTTCCTCTATCTCCGATTCTTAAGCGCCTATCTTATGGTTCGGCTATTTCTATCCCTCTACCAGATATTAGCAACGGCCATATCCTTTTACACTAATATCTTTTAG
>NZ_QGGI01000040.1:0-1637 GCF_003148465.1 Oceanotoga teriensis | reverse complement strand
CTTTTTGCTATCTCAATAGTAGATAGTTTACTCACCAATTTCGGTTTCTTTTGTTTCTCCTTAGAAAGGAGGTGATCCAGGCGCACCTTCCGGTACACCTACCTTGTTACGACTTCGCCCCCCTCGCTGATCCCGCCCTTAATAGTTTCACTCCTTGCGGTTATGTCTACCATTTTCGGGCGTCTCCAACTCGGGTGGCGTGACGGGCGGTGTGTACAAGGTCCGGGAACGTATTCACCGCAGTTTGGCTGACCTGCGATTACTAGCGATTCCGGTTTCATGTAGTCGGGTTTCAGACTACAATCCGAATTACGGCACGGTTTATGAGATTCGCTTCACTTCGCAGTTTCGCTGCCCTCTGCCCGTACCATTGTAGCACGTGTGTCGCCCAGAGCATAAGGGGCACGCTTACCTGACGTCATCCCCTCCTTCCTCCGTCTCGTCGACGGCTGTCCCATTAGAGTAGCCCAACTTTACTCGCTGGCAACTAATGGTAGGGGTTGCGCTCGTTGTGGGACTTAACCCAACACCTCACGGCACGAGCTGACGACGGCCGTGCACCACCTGTGTGAGACTGTATCACCTAAGTAATACTTGGATATATCTCTATACCCTTATCTCCATGTCATTCCCTGGTAAGGTTCTTCGGTTAGCTTCGAATTAAACCACATGCTCCACCGCTTGTGCGGACCCCCGTCAATTCCTTTGAGTTTCAGCCTTGCGGCCGTACTCCCCAGGCGGCTCACTTATCGCGTTCGCTTCAGCACGGAGAATTCACTCCCCACACCTAGTGAGCATCGTTTACTGCTAGGACTACCCGGGTATCTAATCCGGTTCGCTCCCCTAGCTTTCGGGCCTCAGCGTCAGGGTTACCCCAGTAGACCGGCTTCCCCACTGGCGTTCTTACCTGTATCTACGGATTTCACCCCTACTCAGGTAATTCCGTCTACCTTTGGTACCCTCAAGTCTTACAGTTTCAAACGCATTTCTACCGTTGAGCAGTAGTATTTCACATCTGACTTATTTGACCGCCTACGCCCCCTTTACGCCCAGTAATTCCGGGCAACGCTCGCCCCCTACGTCTTACCGCGGCTGCTGGCACGTAGTTAGCCGGGGCTTTTCTTTATCTACCTTCATCCAACTGTCCCCAGTTGTCTTTATTCGATAAGTTCAGAAGTTTACATCCCGAAGGACTTCTTCCTTCACGCGGCGTCGCTGGATCAGACTTCCGTCCATTGTCCAAAATTCCCCACTGCTGCCTCCCGTAGGAGTAGGACCCGTGTCTCAGTGCCCTTGTGGCCGATCATGCTCTCACATCGGCTACCCGTCGTCGGCTTGGGAGTCTCTTACACTTCCAACTACCTGATGGGACGTAGGCCCCTCCTTCGGCTATCTCTCGATACTTTCCCCTCTCGGGCTTATCCGGTCTTATCTACCGTTTCCAGCAGTTATCCCGGTCCTTTGGGCAGATTCCTACGCTTTACTCACCCGTTCGCCACTCTTACTCGGGTAGCAAGCTACCCTTTCTTCGTTCGACTTGCATGTGTTAGGCGCGCCGCCAGCGTTCACCCTGAGCCAGGATCAAACCCTTCATCCTTATGGTTTGTCCTTCTTCAGTTCTTTCTCTGACGTCTTTT
>NZ_QGGI01000039.1 GCF_003148465.1 Oceanotoga teriensis | reverse complement strand
TTGCTATATCTACTCCCACTACTAATGTTTTTTCATCCACTTGTTTTATTTTATTATTTTGTGTATAATTCATTTAGGTTCCTCCTTTGTAAAATATTTGATGGATTCTTGTTACACTTTTATTTTACGGGGAGGTTCCTTTTTTTTCAACCTCTTTCTTTTTTTATTTCAGGAATGCTCCTAAAATTAATCTATAGATTTCATCGCCTCATAAGGGGCTATCTTTGATGCTTTAAATGCTGGATACAAAGAAAAAATTATAGAAATAATATAGATTATTATTGCTATTATACTTAAATTCAAAATCGGTACTTCAAAACTTATATTAGTATCACTGAAAATACTTTTATAAATATAATAACTTGAAAATATTCCAGAAAAATATCCTGATATTATACCAGCAAATATAATTATAGTATTCTCTACAAACACTGAATTAAATATCATATTAGATTTAAATCCAATAGCTTTCAGCATACCTATTATTCTTTTTCTTTCAGAAATTGATTTAACTGCCGTAATAGATATAGCTATAACGCCTATAATTAATCCAAAATATAAAAATGAATTAATTATATTAATAACTCCACTGGCAGCTTTAATTCCAAAATCTATAAAATCGTCAACAAATATCGAAAAAGAATTATTCGATTTAAAATAGTCTAAAAGAGAATCTTTTGACAACTCATAATCTTTTAATTTAAAAAAATATCCCCCTAAAGAATTTTTTATGAATAAACTAACATTATCATTTTTAAATGAAATTACAGGTCCAACTATAAGTGAAGTTTCCTTCGATTTAACTTTTGCAGCATATTTTACTTTTATAAACTCTCCATCAATTGGATTAAAATCTGGTTTAGATCCTGGTAAAAAAGTAGATTTATTTATTTTAAAATCAACAAATTCTCCAGGAATTAAATTCAAAAAACTTTCATAATCATTAGGAAAGACACCATATTCGGGGTTATTATAAATAAAATCCCATATCTCTTTACTAGATTTATTTTTTAATTCTGGAATAACTCCTTCTATTTCAACACTATTCTCATAAAAAAATTCTTTTGTTCCCGTTAAAATAGGAACTACTGTATCTTTAACACCGCCACTACCAAAATAAAATCTTCCAGAAGCTGTTATTTCATTTCTATCATCAAGAAAATTTTCATCTACATTTTTTGATAAAATCCATGGTAAATTTACAACTACTCCATCAAAACCAGCAAAAAGCTTATCTTTAGTTTTTAATATATTAGTCTCTTGTATATAAGGAATTATTGTAAGAACAACTATCAAAAAGATTATTAATGTATACAAAGTCAATATAATACTTGTTTTTTTTGTTTTCCTTAAAGAATAAGCTGTTCCTATTTTTAATGAAGAAAAACCTTTACCTAAAAATTTAAAAACAAAAAGTAAAAAAGATTCTATATTTTTAAAATTCAGAATAAAAATAGTTATAAAAGATATTATGACTATAAAACTCTTTATTCCAGAAATAAATATGGAATTATCTATAAAATATATATTCAAAAGTATAATTAAAAAATTTAAAATAGTTCCAAAAACATTATATTTTCCTTTAATGACAAGAGATAAAAAATATAAAAACAAAGACAATAAAATTATATAATTTTCTCTATAAAAATAAGCTATTGATAAAAACAAAAGAAAAATAATAATATTAAAAAAACTTAATTTTTTTGTCTCTTTAAATTCTTGAACATCTTTTATAGCATTAACAATGGAAAGTTTATTCAGCTTAAATGTATAAAAAAATCCCAAAGATAAAGGTAATAAAAGTCCTATTAAACTACCATACACTATTGAGTTTAAACTTATATAAAATTTTTCAATAACAGGAATATTATTTATAAAAGAAAAAGTATCTATATTTTTACTATAATTAACTACATTCAAAAATGTAAAAAAAGAAAGACCTACTCCAGAAGCTATTCCAAATGGTATTGAAAAAATTGTATAAAAAATACTTTCAAGAAAAAATAAATTTCTAATATCTTTCTTTTTAAAACCATTAGCCCTCAAAATACCAAAATCTTTTTTTCTTTCATCAACTAACATAGAATACATATTTAAAATAAGAATTCCACCAGCAATTATTGAAAAACCACTAAAAAAAAGAAAAACAAGCGATATATTTCCAGAGGTTATATTATCAAGTTGATTTTTTTTAACTGCAAATAAATCAAAATCATTTTCATAATTATTATACAATTCAAGAATAACTTCAGAATAATTATTACCTTGGATAGTATTTCCTCTATTAGAAATGAAATAATGAGTTGCATCTATATTTTCGGGTATATTTAATACTTTTCTTACAGTTCTTTCATTCAAATAAATAATTCCATTATAAGCTTGGGATGTAGGACCTCTAAAATTGTAAATCCCATTCAATTCTTTTATATCAACAATTTTATATTTTTTCTGAAATAAAAGAGATAAAGGATTAAAATCTGAAAAAATCTCTATTTCATCTCCAATTTTAAAATCTAATAATTCGGCTAAGTCCTTACTCATAATTACTTCATCATCTTTTAAATTTTTTATATAATCCGGAATTTCTCTTTTCTCAATTCCAAAATTTTCAATGTTATCAAAATCATAAGAAAGAACTCCTGCCTGTGTTAAACTTGAAAAATCAAGTTTTTTTAGACTATCCTTATGACCTATTGCCATAAGTCTAAAATATCCCTTTAAAAAACCATCTGTAAGATCTTTTTCTAATAGCTCTGATTTAAAACTCTCTAATTTAGATAAATTATATTTATCCGGAAAATAAACAACTTCATCTATTTCACCTAAAAACTTATCTACATTTTCATAAACAAAATTATTAAAAGAATCATTTATTCCAAAAGCTCCTATAATAAAAGCAATTCCAACCATAGATCCTAAAATCATTAAAAGAGTTTCTAACTTTTTCTTAAATATATTCTTAAAGGAAATCTTTAAAAGATATTTTTTGCTCGTAACAAAAATAATAAAAAACAAAAAAAGTATAAATATTAATAGCCATACCATAATAATGCCCCCTAAACTAATTCTTGAGCAACTATTTTTCCGCTATCCATTTTAAAAATTTCATGAGAAAAATTTGATACTCTTATATCATGAGTAACTATAACAAATGTTTGACCATTCTTTTCATTCAATTCTTTTATAAGACTCATTATCTCAAAAGAATTTTTAGAATCTAATGAACCAGTAGGTTCATCTGCCCAAACTATTTTTGGTTCTGAAATAAGAGCTCTAGCAATTGCAACTCTTTGAGCTTCTCCACCACTCAAAGTAGATGGAAAATTATAAGCTTTATTTAAAATCCCCACCCTATCTAAAAGTTTCAAAGATTTTTCTCTTGATTCTTTTTTATCTTTTCCAAGAACTAATAGAGGTAATTCAACATTTTCAACTGCATTTAAAACATCTATCAAATTAAAAAATTGAAAAATGAATCCCATATTTTTAACCCTAAATTCAGTTAAATCATCATCTTTTAAAGTAGTAATATTTTTTTCATCGATAAAAACATTGCCCGATGTTGGCTTATCTATTCCAGACAAACAATTCAATAATGTTGATTTTCCAGAACCTGAAGGTCCTAAAATCGAGACTATTTTACCAGAATCAAAAGATATATTAACATCATCTAAAGCTCTAAATTCAAGTTCTTTACTTTTATAAACCTTAGTAAGACCTTCCGCATTAACCATAAAATCACCTCCAAATCGATTATAACATTAAAAAAAGAGGCTGTTGAAAAATATTATTATACAACAACCTCTTAAAAATTTCATAAAAATTATATTATACAATCAATGTATTTAAATATTGCATTAAAACATGCACCAACCATACTCGCTGGAACATAATTGAAATTTGTCACTCTTATACTTACATCTTTAACAAAAGAATATTTAATAATTTTATTTTTTAAATCTTCAAAAATTTTATTTGGATAATTAATTATATTACCACCTATTATAATTTTTTCAAAATTCATTAAATTTAAAGCATAAGATATGTTTAAAGCTAAATCATCTATACTTTTTTCCATATTATTATCTAAATCTATGACCTTCTCGAAATTTACACCATTAATATGATAATTATGACCTATTTCACCTGCAGCAAAATTTTTACCTCTAAATATTTCATTATTTATCATAATTCCAGCACCTATACCACTTTTTAAAAGTAAAAAAATTGCATTCTCTATACTATTCATATCATCAGAAAAAGTTTTTTCTGCCAAAATTGAAAGATTTGAATCATTTTCAACCAATATATGTTCACTATTCAAAAAATCATATTTTATATTATTCCATTTTAAATTTGGTGTATTAACAATAGTTTTAGAATAAACATCAACAATGCCAGGAATTGAAAATGATATATAATCAAATTTGTACTTAAAAAGATTTATAAAATTGTTTAAATACTCTTGAAGTCTTTCAAAACTATCTGGTGTAGGTATAGTTTTCAAAATTTCAACTTCTCCATCAAATCTTCCAAACCCAAACATCGTAGTATTGACATCGATATCTACTACGAGAATTTTAATTCTATCCTTATTAATAGAAAGAACTTCACTCTTTCTTCCATATCTTGATTCATTGATTTTATGTTTAGTATGAATAAAATTTTCATCAATTAAAGAATTTATTATTCTTGTAACAGAACTATTACTAAGACCGGTAAAAATAGCAATTTCTTTTCTTGTAGTTTCCTTAGAATTAAATATAAACTTTAAAATCTGCCTCTTATTTATTACTTTAAGGTCAGATGTAGTAAAAGATGAAGACATTTTTCTTCCCCCTATAAAGTTTTACCCTCAATATATTCTAACAGAAATTTTAAAAAAAGAAAAATAAAAATAAAAAAAGAGAGAACAAAGAAGTTCTCTCTTAGAAAAAAAGAAGGGGCGAAACTTACTCTTGCACACAAGAAGTGTACTACCATCAGCATGAGAAGGCTTAACTGCCAGGTTCGGAATGGATCTGGGTGGAACCCAACTCATTATCCTCACCCCTAAATACTCAC
>NZ_QGGI01000038.1 GCF_003148465.1 Oceanotoga teriensis | reverse complement strand
TAACTACTACCATATTTTATGTTTATTAATTTTTTAATAAATAAAATTTCTTTCATTATTTATTATCTTTTATATTTTTTTGTTTTTTTTAATTTCTATGAATTATCATGAAATATTCACTTAAGCGTATTTTATAGAGGGAGGGATTTAATAATGAAAATAAAAACAGTTGATTTTATAAATGAAGAGATGATTTTGATTGATCAAAGAAAATTACCAGTTGAAAAAGTATTTTTTAAAACCAAAAATTATAAGGAAGGTATTTTTGCTATATCAGATATGATCGTTAG
This sequence comes from Oceanotoga teriensis, assembly GCF_003148465.1. Classification (NCBI taxonomy): domain Bacteria; kingdom Thermotogati; phylum Thermotogota; class Thermotogae; order Petrotogales; family Petrotogaceae; genus Oceanotoga; species Oceanotoga teriensis. The sequence goes on along the minus strand of NZ_QGGI01000038.1, from coordinate 5,744 downwards.
AGGAGCTCCAGCAATAGGTATTGTCGGTGCGTATACTGTTTATCTTGCGGCAAAAGAATTTGAAAATATTGATAAAAATGATTTTTTTTATAAAATGAATTTGGCATGTAAAGAAATTTCAAAAGCAAGACCTACAGCAGTTAATCTTATGTGGGCAGTAAAAGAACAGAAAAAAATTATAAAAAAATATGAAAATCAAGATATAAGTTTTATATGTAAAAAACTTCTTGAAAATGCTAATGAAATAAAAAAAGAAGATATAAAGATTAATAAAAATATTGGAAATTATGGCAATGAATTAATAGATAAAAATGCAACTATTCTTACACATTGTAATGCTGGTGCGCTTGCAACAGCTGGATATGGAACAGCTATTGGAGTTATAAGATCGGCTCATTTATCTGGGAAAAATATAAAAGTCTTTGCTGATGAAACAAGGCCAAGACTTCAAGGGGCAAGATTAACGGCTTTTGAATTAGTTGAAGAAGGTATACCAGCAACTCTAATTTCTGACAGTGTAGCTGCAACTTTAATTAGAGATAAAAAAATAGATTTAATTGTTGTTGGAGCAGATAGAATAGCTTCGAATGGTGATACTGCTAATAAAATAGGAACATATATGCTTTCAGAAATCGCAAAGAAATTTGAAATTCCTATGTATATAGCTGCACCAATTTCTACAATAGATTTTGATATTAAAAATGGAAAAGAAATAATTATAGAAGAAAGAGATAAAAGTGAGATTACTCATATAAAAGGAGTACAAATAGCTCCAAAGGAAATTGATGTTTATAATCCAGCTTTTGATGTTACACCTGCAGAAAATATAACTGCTATTATAACAGAAAAAGGTATTTTATATCCTCCATTTGAGGAATCAATTTCAAAATTAATGAAAAAATAGGTGATATTTTATGAAAATTCTTCTTAATATGAAAAATATTAGTAAAAGTTTTAGTAAAATAAATGTTTTAAATAACGTTAATTTGAAAATAGAAGAAGGAAAAGTTTTAGGTTTACTTGGTGAAAATGGTGCAGGAAAAAGTACCTTAATGAAAATTTTAAGTGGCGTTTATAAAAAAGATGAAGGAATTATTATTTTTGAAGATAAAGAAATAAATCCTCAAAATCCTAAAGAGGTTCAAACATTAGGTATTTCAATTATTTATCAAGAATTAAATCTTATAGATAATATGTCTGTTGCTGAAAATATATATTTAGGAAGATGGCCTTTAAATGTATATAAAAAAATAAATTATAAATGTTTGTATGAAAATACTGAAAAGCTTTTAAAAGAGAATAATTTAAATTTAAATTCAAAAGATATAGTTGGTAATTTATCTGTTGGAAAGAAACAAATGGTAGAGATAGCAAAAGCTATTTCATTTAATTCTAAGATAATACTTATGGATGAACCAACCTCTGCTCTTTCAAATGATGAATCTGAAAAACTTTTTAATATTATAGAATCATTAAAAGAAAAGGGGGTCGGAATAGTTTTTATTTCTCATAAGATGGAGGAAATTTATAGAATATGTGATAAAGTTAAAGTTTTAAGAGATGGAAAGGATATGGGAGAGAAAGAAATAAATAATGTAACAGAAAAAGAACTTATAAAAATGATGGTTGGTAGAGATATAGAAGATAGATTTCCAAAGAAAAACAATGAAATTGGAGAGACTATTTTAGAAGTAAAAAATTTAACCAGTAAAAAAGTTAAAAATATAAGTTTTAATGTAAGACAGGGAGAAGTTTTTGGAATTGCAGGTCTTATGGGAGCTGGAAGAACCGAAACAATGAGGGCAATTTTTGGAATAGATAAAATTTTTTCTGGCGAAGTTTATTTAAAAGGCAAAAAGATAAGTATAAAAAATCCTGAAATCGCTATAAAAAATGGTATAGGTTTTGTTCCTGAAGATAGAAAAAAAGAAGGTCTCATATTAGATTTTAGCGTTTTACAGAATAGTGTTTTAGCGATTTTGAATAAAATAAAAAATATTTTTGGATATATTAATCATAAAGAAGAAATAAGAATATCAAATAATATAATAGAAAATCTTGAAGTTAAAACTAATTCAAATAAACAGATTATAAAATACTTGTCAGGTGGTAATCAACAAAAAGTCATAATAGGAAAATGGCTTGAAATAAAACCAGATATATTAATTTTGGACGATCCCACAAGAGGTATTGATGTTGGAACTAAAGCTCAAATATATAGTCTTATAAATAATATAACAAGAAAAGGAAAATCTGTTATATTAATATCTTCAGAGCTTCCAGAAGTTGTAAATATGTGTGATAGAGTAATGGTAATGCATGAAGGTGAATTAATGAAAGTACTTAATAAAGATGAAATATCTCAGGAGAGAATAATGTATTATGCAATAGGTAAAAAGGGGGCTATTTAAATGTATTCTAAAGTAGCTAATAATAAAACTGATGATAGATCTAAATATTTTTTTAAATTGTTATCAAGTAACATGATTTTATTTGGGTTTATAATTTTATGTTTTATTTTAGGACTTTTAACTAATAGATTTTTTACAATAAATAATTGGAGAAATATATTTGTTCAATCTTCAACTACTGGTATTGTAGCTGTAGGAATGACTTTTGTAATAATTACTGGAGGAATAGATTTATCTGTTGGATCAGTTTTAGCTTTTACAGCTATGATTTCTGCGGGAATGATTAGAGGGAATATGAATCCAATTTTAGCAATTATTTTTACACTTGTTTTTGGCCTTTGTATTGGATTGATAAATGGATTATTTATTTCTAAATTGAAGATGCCTCCATTTATAGTTACTTTGGCTGCAATGTCTATTGCAAGAGGTTTGGCTATGGTTTATAGTGGTGGAAGAACAATTCCTATTATGAATGATACATATAATTTTATGGGTCAAGGATATTTGTTCAAAATTATTCCTATACCAATCATTATAATGATAATAGCTTTTTTTATTGCTGGTTATATTCTTAAATATACATCTTTTGGAAGAAAAACATATGCCGTTGGTGGAAATCGAGAAGCAGCAAAATTTTCTGGAATAAAAATAGACAATATTGAAATGATTGCTTATTCAATAACAGGTTTAATGTCTGCAACAGCAGGAATAGTTCTATCTGGAAGGTTAGGAGCTTCTTTACCTACATCAGCTGAAGGTCTTGAACTTGATGCTATAGGAGCTGTTGTGATTGGTGGAGCGAGTCTATCTGGTGGAAAAGGTACTATTTTTGGAACATTTATAGGTGTTTTGATAATGTCTGTTTTGAATAATGGAATGAACTTATTAAATGTTAATCCTTTTTATCAACAAGTGTTTAAAGGTCTTATAATTTTGGTTGCGGTTTTAATAGATGTACTTAAAAATAGATATAAAAATGAGTGATTTGTATGAAAATTTTATGTGTTGAAGATCCAATTGTAAATTTTTACTTAAATAAAAATAGTCCTATTAAAAAATATGAGAAAAAAATTTCTGAAAAAATAGATATTGTTGTCTTGAATTGGAATGATTATTATCATGAATATTCTAAGATAATTGATAATGATCTTTATTTATATGATGCTTTTATGTGTCCAGGAAATTTATGGCTCCCAGACCTTATTTTGAAAAATAAAATTTTAAAAATTGATGATTTAGATAATTATAATTTTGAAGATTTTTTTGATTCTGTTAAATATGAAATATATTATAAAAATAATTTTTATATGTTTCCAATTTTTAATGATGGACATATTATATATGCTAAAAAAAAAGATAATTTATTATATGATAAGGTATTTTTAGATTATAAAAATTTAAAAGAATTTTTACTTCATTATAAAAATAAGTTTTCTTTAAAAGCATCAAAAAATGAAATATTTTTGGATTTTTTACCTTTTTATTTTAATAACAATAATAATTTTACAGATATTTTGAATGGTTTTTCTGAATTTGAAGATTCGTTAAAAAAGTCAATTATTGATTATTTATATATTAAAAAATTTTGTATAAATGGATCAGAAGATTATGGAAATAAAGAAATATCTGAAAGATTAAAAACAAATTTATTAGATGCAGCAATTTCTTGGAGTGGTCAAGCTATAGATATATTGAAAAATAATAAATATGATTTTAATTATTATACTTATAGAAAGCCTTTAAAAATTACTTGGGGATTTGTGATTTCAAAAAATACTATTAACTTTAAAAAAACATTAAATTTTTTAAAATTTTTAACTAATGAAGAAAATGAAATCGAATCAGCATATTTTAGTGGTTGTCCATGTAGAAAAAAATCATATAAATATAATTTTTTACCTTTAAAATTAAGGGAAGTTATAATTAAAATGCTTTTAAATGCGAAATCTTTACCTTCTATAAATGGGCTAACAGATTTATATTCGATCTTTTATTATTATTTACATTATTTTTATGTTAATGGGTTTAGTGATGAAAAGTATAAATTATTCTTAAAAAATATAAAGAATAATAATTTTATATCTTAGGGAGGATTTTTATGAAAAAGTTTATTACATTTTTTATCATTTTAAGTTTGTCATTATTAGTTTTTTCTGGAAATTCCATTAATAAAAGTAGAACAATAGCTTTGTCTGTTTCTTCTATGAATAACGGTTTTTTTGTAGGACTTGAAAAAGGAGTAAGAGATAGAGCCGAAGAACTTCAAATTAATTATGTTCTTGCAAATGCAAATGGTAGTGTTATGAAACAACTTTCTGATATAGAGGATTTAATAACTCAAAATGTTGATGCATTAATAGTGAATGCACTTGATGGAGATGCAATAATACCTGCTGTAAAAAAAGCAAATAAAGCTGGAATTCCTATATTATTTCTCGATAGAGGAGCTAATTCAACAGGAATGACTTGTTTTATAGAAACAGATAATGTAGCAATGGGAAGAATGGCTGGAGAATATATAGTAAGAAAGTTAATAGATAGATATGGAAAACCTATTGGAAATATAGTAGAACTCGAAGGATTACAAGGAGTTACTCCTACTAGAGATCGTGGAAAAGGTTTTAATGAGGTCATAGAAAAATATCCTGATATAAACATCATAGCAAGGCAAAATGCAGACTTTGATCAAGAAAAAGCACTTAATGTTATGCAAAATATATTACAAGCTAATTCTAAAATAGATGCTGTTTTTGGACATAATGATGATAATACAATAGGTGCGATGTCAGCTATAGAAATGTCTGGTAGATCAAAACCGATTGATGATAAAGAACATATAATATTAGTTGGAATAGATGGAATAGCTCAGGCTTTATATGCTGTAAGAAAGGAAAAAATAGATGTTTCTATAACCCAAACAGTTTTAGATATGGGAAAAACAGCTGTTGATCTTGCGATAGATAAACTTGATGGCAAATTTGTACCGCCACATGTATATACGGATTTTTTTATTGTAGATAAAAATAATGCAGATGATGAAAAACTTTGGGGAAATATAATAAAGTAATATATTTTATTTGTAATTTTTATATAGTTTATATTGAATGGTTTACGATATATATCGTAAACCATTTTAATTAAAATATTTTTTAGGAGCATTCCTGAAATAAAAAAAGAAAGAGGTTGAAAAAAAAGGAACCTCCCCGTAAAATAAAAGTGTAACAAGAATCCATCAAATATTTTACAAAGGAGGAACCTAAATGAATTATACACAAAATAATAAAATAAAACAAGTGGATGAAAAAACATTAGTAGTGGGAGTAGATATAGCAA
>NZ_QGGI01000037.1 GCF_003148465.1 Oceanotoga teriensis | reverse complement strand
AACAATTTAATTATAACCTATGGAGGTAAATATCCCTTTTAACATCGTTTAAAATTACTTTAAATAAACGTTTTTAGAATTTAGAAAGATACTATTTAATATAAGTTAAGGAGGTTGAATTAATTGGTTAGATCTCTTGGGAAACATTTAATTGCTGAATTTTACAACTGTAATAATGAAATATTGGATAATGTAGAAAAAGTAGAATATTATATGAAAAAAGCTGCTATTGAAACAGGGGCTACAATCGTCACTTCGACTTTTCATAGATTTTTACCTCATGGAGTTAGTGGTGCAGTTATAGTTTCAGAATCCCATTTGGCGATTCACACATGGCCAGAATTTGGTTATGCTTCTATAGATCTATACACTTGCGGGGATGATGTAGATCCATGGAAAGCCTTTGAATATCTAAAAAAAGCTTTTAATTCCAATAGAACAGAAGTTAATGAACATAAGAGAGGACTTTACAATGAAATTGGTATCCCTGAAAATTCTTCTCACAAAGTGGAGGTGGAATAATTGAATCATATAAATTTTTTTGAATACAATCCAAATGATACATCAGGTGTTTTTTTTAGTATTTCAAATATATTATTTTCAAAACAAACTAAATATCAAAGAATAGATATTTTTGATACTCCTGAATTTGGAAGAGTTTTTGCTTTAGATGGTTTAACTATGACAAGAGAAATGGATGAGTTTATTTATCATGAAATGATCGCCCATGTTCCTATGTTTATTCACGAAAACCCAAAAAAAGTTTTAGTAATAGGTGGCGGTGATGGCGGTACAGTAAGAGAGGTATTAAAGCATTCTTCTGTAGAAGAAGTCATAATGTGCGAAATAGATGCAGAAGTTATAGAAGCTGCCAAAAAATATTTGCCTTTAACTTCTTGTGAATTAGATAATCCAAAAGTAAAACTTGTTTCAGAAGATGGTTCTAAATTTATAAAAAAATATAAAAATTATTTTGATTTAATAATAATAGATAGTACAGATCCAACAGAAGGTGAAGGTGGACTTTTATTCACAGAAGATTTTTATAAATCATGTTTTGAAGCTTTAACAGATGATGGAATTCTTTCTGCTGAAACTGAAGATCCTTTCATTCACAAAGATTGGATGAGAGATGCTTATAAAAGACTTTCAAATATTTTCGTTAAAGCAAGATTGTACATGGGATATTTGCCTATGTATCCACCTGGAGTATGGACTTGGGTTTTTGCTTCAAAAGGCAAAGATCCTATAATGGATTTTGAACCAGAAAAAGTTAAAAATTTTGATAAACCTTTAAAATATTACAATGAAGAAATTCATGTTTCTTGTTTTTCATTACCAAATTTTATAAAAGATATGATAAAATGAGGTCTGCTTAAAGCAGACCTCATTACATTATAAATTTTAAAAATCTTTCATTTATTTCATTTTCCTCAACTATTCTTGAATATATATTCAAAGAATTTCTCTTAAAAATTTTATCATTTTTATTTTCAAAAAAACCTTCAAATGAAATATTCCCATTTTCAAAATGTTTATCAATCAAAGAATTTTGTATGTATCCTATAATATTAGACTTATTTAAAAAATCATGCATCTGATTAAGAATTGTTATTATATATTTATTTCTAAATTTATCTTGATCATCAGATATACCACCAGAAGATATTATTATCGGAGTTTTTACCCCTTTTATAAGATTGAAAATATTTTTTATCTTTTCAGTATTTATACTATCACCATTTAAAATATTTGTATCATTTAAACTCTCATCATGATAATTTATTATGAAAAAGTCTAAATCTATTTCTATTTTTTCTGAATTTAAAAATGGTTTAATAGTTTTTTCTTGTTTGAAACATTTATAAAAATTGAAATATAAATTATTATTATCTTTTTTTAAAAAAGAAAAAATTCCATTTTTTTTATATTTTTCATTGAAATTAAAAGTTAAACCTATTTTTTTATCTTTTAAATTTTTAGATTTTATTTTTTTTATATCAGAAATAGTATATATTATATTTTGAAAGATTTTCAATGAGTTCTCATAATTTTCATTTAATAGAATATAAGAATTTTCCATAATATTATAAAATTCTACAAAATCTTTAGTTTCATTTATAACAAAAAATACATATTTCAAAATAAATTTTTTATTTTCAATATTAGAAAACCCTCCATTTTTTAAAAACCATTCTGGCATATTTTTTTCATTTATTAAAGTAATAATTGGATTTATGCCAGACTTATTTAATTTTTTTAAAAAAGCAATAATCTTTTCAAGATATTTTTTGTTGAAAATATCTTTATCTAAAAAAAGATTTTTCCAAGATATCTTAAATTCATAATATTGAACTTTTGTTTCTTCTATCATCTCTATTTCTTTATTAAAATCAAAGTTAAAAAATTCATTATAATTATTAGATGAAATACCCCATATAAACCCTTCTGGGAAAAATTTTTCAGACATATTAATCCCCCTATAATATATAATTAAACTTAGTTTATTATATATAATTTATTTTCTCATTTCAGATATAATTTTTTTCATGGTCTTATAAAACCATATTACCATTATAAAAAAAGATATAAATTCAGAAATAGGAAAAGCATACCATGTACCTTTAAGACCTATTTCTTTTGATAATATATACATAAGAGGCAATAACAGAACTATTTGTCTTAAAAACGAAATGATTAAACTAGGTAATCCTTTTCCAACAGCTTGAAAAGTTGCTGAGCCAACTATTGATAATCCTATTATTGGAAAAGCTATACTTATTATTTTTAATGCATTTACTCCTATTTTTATGAGTTCAGGATCATCATTAAACATTCTTATCAATTCTTCAGGAAAAAACTGTAATAAAAAAAAGCCAATCGTAGTGAATATAAATCCTGTTATAAGGCCTATAAAAATTGCTTTTTTTAATCTCTCAGGGTTTTTATGTCCAAAATTATATCCTATTATTGGTATATAACCCTGATTTAATCCAAATACAGGCATAAAAACAAATGATTGAAGTCTAAAATATATTCCAACAACAGCTATAGCCGTTTGATTAAAAGAAGCTACAATTTTATTAGCCCCAGCAATCATAAAGCTACCCAACAGTTGCATAATCATGGCGGGAAGACCTACTCTGTATACTTCTTTTATTATATCAAAGTCTATATTAAAGTTTTTAAAATCAAATTTTATTTGATTTTTTCCATAAAATAAAACTATTAAAACTAATATTCCGGATATAAATCTTGATATAACTGTAGCCAAAGCAGCACCTTTAACTCCCATTGCTGGAAATATCCATAATCCAAATATTAAAAATGGATCAAGAAATATATTTATAACAGCACCAACTATTAAACTTATCATTGGAATGAAAGTATTTCCCTCTCCTCTTAAAATACTGTTAGCTATTATTGGCAAAAACATAGCTATAGAACCAATCATTATTATTTGAATATAATCTTTTCCCAAATTTATCAATTCTATATTAGAAGTAAATATTTTTATTAATTCATCAGAAAAAAATAATCCTATAAAAAATACAATAATACTATAAAATATTGTTACAAATATTACATTTTCAGCAACATTATCAGCTTTTTTTTCTTTCATCTCACCCAAAAGTCTCGATATAAGAGATGTTGCCCCTATTCCAGTACCTACAGCTATAGCTATCAAAATCATCTGTATAGGAAAAGCCAATGAAAGTGCTGATAAAGCTTCTTTTGAAAGTCTACCAATATATATACTATCAACAACATTATATAGAGCTTGAATAGACATACCTATTATAGATGGAATAGATAACTTTATCATGAGGCTAAGTATTGAATCTGTTCCAAGTCTTTTTGATTTGCTTTCCAAATTATCACTCCTATCAATCTTATTTCATTTTAAATTATAACATGTTTTATAATAATAAAAAAAAGACATCTCATTTAAGATGTCTTTTTTTCTGGTGCCGAAGGCGGGACTTGAACCCGCACGAGGTTTCACCCCCAATGGATTTTGAGTCCATCGCGTCTACCAATTCCGCCACCCCGGCTCACCAGAATTTATTATACTACAAAAAAGTTATATTGTCAATCATTTTAAAAAGTATTTTAAAATATTTTCTGCTAAAATGGCATCATCTCCCCAACTCCAGCCATCATGTAGAATATTTCCAGTTGCTCCCGTACCGTCATCAAATGGAGAAGAATCTCCTATAGCTATAACTTTTCCTTTTCCATATACTGTACTTATCAAATAAGGTTTTTTATTTGTATCAGATATTAATACTTCAATATCTTTTTTTAAAATATTTATTGAAGATCCATTCCATACACCTATGTTTTGTATATTTTCTGTTATTTCATGTTTATAAACATTTTTTAATGGTTCTTCTTCTAAATCGTCTCCCTCAAATAAAAAACCAAAGTTTTCAGTAAATTCATTAAAAACTCTAACTGCATCCCAACCATTACCATTTCTATCTGCTCCACCATGATCAGCTATTATAAATAAATTACCTCCATCTTTTACCCATTCAAGTAATGCTTCAATTTCATCTGCAAAAAAAGGACCATTTGGTTCTGGAATTATAAAAATTCCAAAAAGATCTAATATATCTTTTTTTATATGTATTTTTTCATTTTTTACATTTAAACCCATTTTTTTTGCAAGATCAGCAAAATCTGAATATCCTCCTGTTATTGTCCAATCGGAATTGCCTGCTGTTTGAGAGTGTGATTCATCGAATAAAATATTATGTTTTTTTATATTTTTTTCTGAAATATCTATACTTAAAATATTCGCTTTATTTTCATTCATGTCTTGAACAAATCTTAACATTAATTTAGAATCAACAGGAAGATTTTCATATTCTATTTTAAGTATTTTATTATTTATGAGTTTGTAATTTTTTATATTATTCTTATTATCTCTAATAGTTTTATTTAACTTGAAGTTATCTATTATTTCTTCATTAAATAAAATACTTAATATATTATTATCTATTGAATAAAACTCTATTTCGGGTGGAAATATATCTTCTGTTTTTAAATCTTCAATACTTCTTGGTTGTATTTCTCTTTTTGTTAAATACTGTGCCATTACTCCAGTAACTTCAACATCTATGCCTTCTTTAAAATTCATTGGATCTATCTTAGTATTTTCTCTTATCCAAAGTATTCCTTCACCAGTACCATCATCTATTAGAATCTCCTGTCCCATAGCTTTAATTACTTTTCCTTCTGTATGGGCCAATATTCCTTCATATTTTTCTTCATTTATATCAACTGTTTTTATATTTATAGGTTCAATTTCTTTATAATTTTTTTCAAGAATTTCTATACTATGTTTTTCATTATCTTTATCTAAAACAAGTTCAAGATTCATTTTATGTTTCCATAAATATCCAGTAACTCTTATTAAATCATTTCTTTCTATATCAAACTTGCTAAAATCCATATTTCCAGAATAAACATTCAAACCTGCAGTATCATCTTGAATAAAAAATAAATTTATATCAAATGGTCCAGGTTCAAGAGTAACAACACCTTCAACAGTCACAGGAGTTAAATCTTTAAATGTTCTGGCTTTTTCAATAGTTATAACATTAGAAAAAGCATAAATAAAAATAGTAAAAGTCAAAACCATAAATAAAAAAACTGATTTCTTCATATAATCCCTCCACAAAATTTATATAAATATATTATACATCAAAAAAATTAAACTTAAGATTAATAATGATTTTATTAGAGCAAATATAATATCTTTTTAAAAAAAGAATGATAAAATTATAAAAATAAGATAAATATTACAAAAAATATGAATTGAAAATGGAGGTTATAAATTTATGTCTTTACTCGATGTTATAGGTCCCATAATAATAGGGCCTTCAAGTTCGCACACAGCCGGAGCAGTTAAAATAGGTAAATTTGCACATAACTATATAGGTGGAACTCCAGACTCTGTAAGATTTATTCTTCATGGTTCTTTTGCTGATACATATATAGGCCATGGCACTGATAGAGCTCTATTAGGAGGAATAATGGGTTTTGAAGTTGATGATCATAGAATTAGAAATTCTTATAAAATAGCTCAAGATACAAATATGAAGTATGAGTTTAATTTTGAAGATCTTGGAAACGTTCATCCAAATACTGTAAAAATAATTGCTACTAAAAATGATCATGATTTTGAAGTCATTGCCGCTTCTATTGGTGCATCTGAAATAGTTGTAAATGAACTTGATGGAACTGAAGTTTATTTAAGAGGTAAAGTTCCAACTTTAGCTATAGTTAATAAAGATATTCCCGGTACATTAACAAGAATTATGTCAACAATTTCTAAATACAATATAAATGTTGCAAATGTTACCCTTAAAAGAATTTCAAAAATTATAAAAGAAGCTGTTTGTATACTTGAACTCGATGAAGAACCTACATTATTACTTTTAAAAGAACTTGAATCATTTGAAAATATAATTTCTTGTAAATATATACCCAAAATATAAGGATATTCTTAAAGAATATCCTTATATTTTTATTAAAAAAAAGTAAACAAAGTTATAATTTTCACTATTTTTGTGTTTTAATATTGACAATAAAAAAATTCTATGTTATACTAAGTTATATTTATAACAATCATTTTTATTAAACAAGTTATTTTTTTCACTAACTTTTTTTATAATCCAATTGTTTAAGTCTTAAACAAAGTATTTGTTTTTTTAGTTTAATTATTATACAAATAATTTAATTTCATTAGGAGCATTCCTGAAATAAAAAAAGAAAGAGGTTGAAAAAAAAGGAACCTCCCCGTAAAATAAAAGTGTAACAAGAATCCATCAAACATTTTACAAAGGAGGAACCTAAATGAATTATACACAAAATAATAAAATAAAACAAGTGGATGAAAAAACATTAGTAGTGGGAGTAGATATAGCAA
>NZ_QGGI01000036.1 GCF_003148465.1 Oceanotoga teriensis | reverse complement strand
ACAATTTAATTATAACCTATGGAGGTAAATATCCCTTTTAACATCGTTTAAAATTACTTTAAATAAACGTTTTTAGAATTTAGAAAGATACTATAATAATAATATATTTGGAGGGTGAAAATATGAAAAAATTCATTTTATATGTTTTAATAACTTTTATTTCTTTATTAACGTTTTCAAATGGAATTGATGAAAAAATAATTATAGGTAAAGCCGATGGAAAAACAGATATTTTTTTAAATTCAGATAATCCTATGGGATTAGGTGTAATACTTGGAGAACCTTCTGGACTTTATTTTAGATATTATTCAAAAAAATCCCAATTTTTAGATGCTTCTACAGCTTGGTCTTTTATAAATAATTCTATAAATTTTTCGGCAGATTCTGATTTTATATTTCCCATAAAAAATATTCCTTTGAATTATCATTATGGATTTGGAGGTTTTATAAATATTCATTTTGGAGAAGTAAGTAGTCTTTCATTTGGTGGAAGAATTCCTCTTGGAATAGATTATAAAATACCAAATACTCCTTTAGACATTTTTTTAGAATTAAGTCCAACTTTAAAATTTTTCCCAGAGTTATACCCTTCTATAACTGGTTCTTTAGGTTTTATCTATAATTTTTAATTTAAATTAGTTTATGGAGGTTTTTAATATTGAAAGCAGTTATAATAGATGGTTATGTTGATGAACCTGCTGTTTTAGGTGTCCCACCTTATGTCTCTACATATATTAGGTATGCAGCAGGTGCTTTAATGTTTCATGGAATTGAAGTAGATTATTATACCATAGATCAGATAAGAAATTCTGATTTATGGAAAGCTTTTAATAATTATGAATACATTATTATTATATCTGGTACAACTGTACCAGGACATTATTTTAGAGGCACTCCTATTTCAATTAAAGAAATTAAAAATATATTTTCTTTAAATAAAAATCCTTTAAGAGTATTAGGAGGTCCTATAACTAAAGGATATACTATAACTGGCGGGAAAGCTGCAATCGAATTGAAAAAGATATTAGAAAACACCGTAGATTTTTTAGTAGAAGGTTCTATTGAAAAATTTTTATTTGATTACCCCGTTTCAGATAATTACTCTCTAAAAGATTTTAGTGATTATGATTTGATAGACTTAGTTTCAAATTTGGGTGCAGAAATTCTAAAAAAACATCCTTTTTATCCTGACATAATACCTGAAATAGAAATTTCGAAAGGTTGTGATAGAAAAGAAGGGTTTTGCTCTTTTTGTACAGAGCCTATGATAAGCGGAAAGTATAAAGAAAGAACTTTAAAATCTATAATTACCGAATTGAATTGTATTTCAAATGTCGGAGTTAAAAATATAAGATTTGGTAGAAGTGCCAATTTTTTAGCTTATGGTATGACTTTTAACAATTTTAAACCCAATTCAAATATATTTGAACAACTTTATTCTTCAATAAAAGATGATTTTGAAATAATACATACAGATAATGCTAACCCATTTTTTATAGTTGATCATGAAAAAGAAGTTAGAAAAATTCTTGAAATAATCACAAAATATAATTCAAGCGGAGATATTCTTTCTTTTGGTGTAGAAACTTTTGATTCTAAAGTTTCAAAAGCTAATAATATAATAAATGATCCCAAAAAAGCTTTAAAAGCTATAGAAATTGTAAATGAGATTGGAAGTGTAAGAGATAAAAATAATATACCAAAGCTTTTACCTGGAATAAATATCCTTTATGGTCTCTTAAATGAAGATGATGAAACTTATAAAATAAACATGGAAACTTTTGATCATATCTTAAAAAAAGATTTATTATTAAGAAGAGTTAATGTTAGACAGGTCATGGCTTTCCCAGGAACAATGCTTTATAATAAAGGAAATAAAAAGATAAATAAAAAACTTTTTTTAAAATTTAAAGATTATATGAAAGAATTCGATAAATCAATGTTGGAAAAAGTTTTCCCAATAGGAACAAAAATTAATAACATAATAGTTGAAAAACAACAAGGAAATATCTCTTTTGGAAGACCTTTAGGAACATATCCTATTCTTTGTGGATCCAATGATAAAAAAAATCTTTATTCTAAATTTAATGGAATTGTAGTTGATCACGGTTCAAGAAGTTTAACTGTAATTCCAGAAAACAAAAAAATATTTGAACTTTCAAATCAAGAAATTTCTTCTATAAAAGGTTTTAGCAAAAAAACAGCTAATAAAATTAAATTTGATATGAATATTGATTTTTTAGATGATGATAGAATAGAAACCTTAAAAAACTTGAAATTAATATAAATGCTCTATTAATAGAGCATTTATATTAATGGAATTTCATTTGCATTTCTTTTTGTTGTAAAAAAACTTGAAAATTATTGTTTTTTAATGCTTTATTTAAAGGATCATCCTCTGGAACAGCTACTACAATTATTTTATTTTTATAGAATGAAAGTTTATTTTTTATATCTAAAATGAGTTCATCATATTTGCTAACATCAACTATAGGAGCTGCATCAACTATATAAGTGTTATCATCATTTATTCCCCAGACAACATAGCCGTCAACATAATCCCAAGATTTTATTTTTTCTATTTTGTACCTTTGATCACTTAAATATAATGTTTGTGGATGTCTTTGCCAATTAGTAATTCTTTTTAAATTTGTTTTTGCAAGAAAACTCGATTCTTTAAGCCAATTTGGATCTTCAATTGTGTAAGTATTTTTTGGCGGTATATTATCTGGAACATCTGTATGAAAAGATTCTAATATTCTTTTTATTTTAAATCCATGTTTTTCATAAAATTTTATAGCTCTTTCTTCCATAGAAGCTACTTCTAAAACTATCTTTTTAACTCCTTTCCATTTAAGAATTTCAATAGTTTTATATAACATTTCCGAAGCTATACCTTTTCCTCTGTATTCTTCTTTTACACCAAAAGAGTCAATTCTTCCAAGGTCTTTTCTACAAGAAATAATACTAACCCCTATAGGTTTTTGATTTTCATATACTATAAAAGAGTCTTCTAAAGAAATAGAAAACTCTTTAGAATCTTTTTCAAAACTATTAATATCCCATCTTACTGGAACTATATAATCTTTAAATATTTCATTTACTGTATTTATAAGTGTCACAGTTGGAATATCCGTTACATTTTTATATTCAAACATTAGTATCCCTCCTCAAAATTAAGAGTATATTATTAATACTATTATATTACTTATTTTCTTTATTTCAAAATTGATTTTTTAATAACAAGTTTTTAAAAGTTTATAAAAATTATAATGAATCTTAGTTTTAATATGTTATGATATATTGAATTATTTTATCATAAATATATAAGAGGTGAATTAATGTTTACTAAATTTCAAGATTTAATAGATCTATCAATTAAAACTAATAAAAATCTTCATGAAATAATTATTGAATGGGAAATGTTAGAAAATGGTACAGATCCTATTTTATTAAAAGAAGAATCTATAAAAATAATAAATCAAATGATTGAATCTTATAGAGAAAAATTGAATAATCCTTCTAAAAGTTTAACAGGATGGACTGGATTTAATACTGAAATATATAATGAATATAAAGAAAATAGTTTATTTAATAATTTAATTTCTAAAGCTATTTTAATTGCTCTTGCAACTTCTGAAAATAATGCATCTATGGGTAGAGTTGTTGCTTGTCCTACTGCTGGATCTAGTGGAGTTGTACCTGGAGCTCTTGTTTCTTTGTATGAAGAGAAAAATATTCCCATTGAAAAATTAGCCGAAGGTCTTTTGATTTCAGGAGCTATTGGAGAATTCATAAATAGAAAAGGCAGCTTATCTGGCGCAGTTGGAGGTTGCCAAGCCGAAATTGGTTCAGCAACAGCTATGGCTTCTGGAGCCATAGTCTATATACTTGACGGAGATCCAGATAAGGTTGCCAATGCCGCAGCACTTTCGATGAAGTTTTTAATGGGTTTAGTTTGCGATCCAGTTGGAGGTTTTGTTGAAGTTCCTTGTGTTAAAAGAAATCCTGCTGGATCTGTAATCGCTTTTACCGCAGCTGATTTAGCCATTTCTGGAATTAAAAGTGCTATTCCTTTTGATGAAGTATCTCAAGCTATGGGAAAAGTTGGTAGATCTTTACCAATAGATTTAAGGGAAACTGGTAAAGGTGGTATAGCTGCAACTAAAACGGCAAAATCACTTTTGGACAAGTTCATGGGTAATAAAATCTGATATATGTCTTGCAAAAGGAACAGCTATATCTGGTCCATACCCACCATTTTCAACTAAAACGATCATAGAATATCTTGGATTTTCAGCTGGAAGGTATCCTGCAAACCAACCATGAGATTTTTGATTCCCACCAACTTCTGCAGTTCCAGTTTTACCCGCAACTGTAGTATCAAAATCTTTAAATCCTTTGTATGCAGTACCTTCTGTTCTGCTATCACCTGGATAAGAAGTTACATCTATCATCCCATTTTTTATGACATTCGAAAATTCTTTATTCAGATCATAATCATCTATTAAAACGGGCTCATTTTTTTCTACTATTTGTCCATATATATTTTTTGTTTCTTTTAAAAGATTAAATTTAAAATATTTGCCATTTTCAGCCAATATATTATAAAATCTTAATAATTCTATAGGTGTTAACTGAACATATCCTTGACCAATATAAGCAAGGATTGTCTCTCCTGGATACCAAATAGTATCATATGTCTCTTTTTTCCATTCTTGATTTGGAAAAAGTCCTTCTTTTTCACCTGGAATCTCTATACCTGTTTTTTTATCTAATTTAAAATAATTAGCCATACCTTTCATATAATCTATTTCTATAGTTTCTCCGAGCCAATAATAATAACTATTTGCAGAAACTCTCAATGATTTTCTCATATCAGTTATACCATGTCCTGCATAATTCCAATCATAAAATGAAGCTATTCTTGTTCCTTTTGAATTATAAACATCATATCTTCCAGTAGAATTTATTGTCGCATCTGGAGATATTCCATATTCTAAAGCACTATAGGCTATAAATGGTTTTATCAGAGATCCCGGAAAATAGGATGCCCCTATACTTCTATTTATTAATGGTTTTTTTGAGTCATTTAAAATTTTTCTAAATTCTAAAGTACTTAATCCTTGAGAAAAAGCATTTGGATCTGGTGATGGATAACTAACCATAGCAACTATATCTCCATTTTCTGGATCTGATATAATAACAGAACCTTTATAATTATGCTTTTCAAAGTAATTATATACTTCTTTTTGTAATCTTATATCTAAAGTTGTATATATATCATTTCCAGCAATAGATTTTGTATCTTCTATAACAGCTTTTACTTTACCTGAAGGAGTTATTGTAACTAATTTATAACCTTGTTTCCCAATCAATTTATCATTCCAAACTTTTTCAAGTCCACTCCTTGCTAAACCTTCATTATCAACATATCCAAGTATATGATATAAACTATTATCGGCATATTTTCTAACATATTTTTCAGTAATAATAAAATTTTTAATTTCTGATAATTTTTTAGAAGTTGTAGAAGAAATTTTTAATATCACATTTTTTTGAAAATTTAGTCTATCTATTACATAATCAACATCTAAATCAGTTTTAGAAAGAATTTTTCTTATTTTTTCTTCATCTTCTTGAACTATTTCATCTGAATTATTATAAATTTGATATAATTTCTCATTCCATGCAATTAGTTCACCATTTCTATCATAAATATTACCTCTTTTAGCTTCATTTATATAAATTCTTGTAGATAAATCTTGAACTTCAAGTCTATAATCTTTCCAATTTAAAACTTGTATCTGAAAAGCTCTATAAAATAATAAAAAAAATCCCAATATTGTAAGAATAAATAAAAATATCACTCTTTTATTTTCCATTTATTATCAACCTCAAATTAAGGAAATAAAGCATGATAATTAAAATCATAGTTATTATTGATGGAATTATTGAATAACTTAAATATCCTAAAAATGCAGTAAATATTCCACTATATATAATTACAGTTATAAAACTTAGTTCTTTATTTTTGAATATCCAATTCAAAAAAACATACAATATATAAAAGATTATGGCAACAAATCCTACATCATATCTAAATTGGAAATAAAACAATGTATAAACAAATGGAACTATATATTTTATTTCATCTTTTAAATCAGAAAATTGTATATACACCATCATTATTGGAAAAGAATAAAAAATATAATCTCCGAGCCATCTATCCCAAGAAGATGTTATTAGTGCTAATATTATAAAAATAATATAAATCATATTTATTCCTCCAAGAAATAAACTACAGAACTTTCAATCATATTTGGTTTAAATATGTAAAAATCTGCATATTTTGATATTATTTCTCCTGTTAATTCAACATAAGAATCATCTAAATAATAAGGTAATTTTATATTTATTTTTTTTGTATCTATTTTTATATCTTCTGGTAATTCTATATATATCATACCCATTTTTTCTTTTATTAAAACATCTTTATTTTGTACTTCACCAAAAATATCTTTTTCATTCCAACCTATTTTTTTGACAATAATTCTATCTCCAAAACTTTCTTTGACATATCCCAACAGTTTTTTATTTGTATTTATGACAATAGTATCCTTTTTTACTTTTGAAGTTGACATAATTATGTATTTATCTGGAAAATCTTTCAATATTAATCCATATGGTATATCAAAATCTATCAAATCTGTTTTTAAAACTTTTAGTTCATTCTCTTTCATTAATTTCATAATATCATCCATATTATTAGAGTTTTCTTCTCTTTTTAATAATTCTTGCTGAATCTTTGAAAAAGTATAATCAAATGGAAATAAAGCCCATTGCATCAAATCTCCAATGGGCTTTATAATATTTATTAATATTACAATAATTATAAAGAAATTTAAATAAAATAATCTATTTTTATTCATCTAAATCACACTATCTATTTTTACTTAAATTTTCAATTATTTCTATTTTATCTATAACTAACCCAGCACCTCTTGCAACACAAGTTAAAGGTTCATCCGCAATTACAACTCTTATATGAGTTTCTTTTTCTATTAATTCTTTCATTCCTTTGAGCATAGCTCCACCTCCACCTAAAAATATACCTTTACTGACAACATCGGAAAGGAGTTCAGGAGGAGTTGATTCTATAGCAAGTTTTATATTTTCAAGTATTCTTGAAACAGGTTTTTTTATAGCCTTTCTTATTTCTGAACCAGATAATGGTATATTTTTAGGCAATCCAGTTAAAACATCCAGTCCTATGATATCTATAGTTAGGCTATCATTTTCTTCATTTTCAAATGTATTTCCTATTTCCATTTTTATTTTTTCTGCAGTTTTTTCACCAATTAAAATATTGTGTTCATTTTTAACGTATTCGATTATATTTTCATCAATTTCATCTCCAGCAACTCTTATAGATTTTGAGAGAACTATATTTCCAAGAGATATAATTGCTATTTCAGTGGTTCCACCACCTATATCTACAACCATATTTCCAGAAGGTTCTTCTACATTTAATCCTGCTCCTATAGCAGTAGCCATAGCTTCTTCTATGAGAAAAGCCTTATGAGCACCAGCATCTAAAGCCGCTTCTTTTAAAGCATTTCTTTCTACTTCTGTGGCTTCCGTAGGTATTCCTATTACTACTACAGGTTTAAATATATTAAACCCTCCAACAGATTGAGATATAAAATATTTCAACATTGCTAAGGCAACGTCATAATCAGCGATTACACCATCTTTTAAAGGTCTTGTTGCTATTATATTACTTGGAGTTTTACCTATCATTTTTTTTGCTTCGAGTCCGACTTGTAGTATTTTCCCAGTATTTTGGTCTATAGCTATAACTGAAGGCTCATTTAAAATTATTCCTTTACCTCTTGAATAAACTAATGTATTAGCGGTTCCCAAATCTATACCTAAATAATTTCTCATAGAAGTCCTCCTTAATAATGTATATCAGTAATAGTATATCACAACAAGTAAAAATTGAAAATATAGCAACATAAATTTAATTATTTTTTGTTGACTTTAAAATGCAAAAAGTTTATAATATTAAACGTATTGTTTAATATAACTATCATTTTAAAAAATTATAATTAAAAATTATCTTTTGGAGGGCTTTTATGAATATAGGTAAGAAAGTTAAAAGCTTGAGAATAATGCAAAATATGACTCAAGAAGAATTAGCCGTTAGATCTGATTTAACAAGAGGCTTTATATCTCAAATTGAAAGAAATTTAACTTCTCCTACTATAGAAAATCTTGAATTGATCTTGAGGGCTCTTGGTACTGATCTTGTAGAATTTTTTTCATCTATGAATGAAAAAGAAAAAGTTGTTTATACAAAAGAAGAAAGAATTCCTATTTATGATACTCCTGAAGGAATAAAAGAAGAATTATTAATGACTGCAACAGATCCTAAAAAAATAGAACCTTCATTGATTGAGTTAAATCCTATATCTTCTACAGAAGTTGAAAATTATCATGAAGGTTATGAATTTGGTTATGTTATTGAAGGTAAAATTATAATTAATCTTGATGAACATAAGTATCATGCTAAAAAAGGTGAATGTTTTTTCTTTACTTCTAATAAAAAACATTTCATTGAAAATAATTCAAAAAAAAATAATGCACAAATTCTTTGGATAGAAATATTTTAATATAATAGTGACTTGAAAAATAGAGCAATAAAAAAGGGATATGAAATAAAAAACAAGTAAATGAAAAGCAACAAAAATAAAAACAAGTAAAAAAAGGAA
>NZ_QGGI01000035.1 GCF_003148465.1 Oceanotoga teriensis | reverse complement strand
TAACTACTACCATATTTTATGTTTATTAATTTTTTAATAAATAAAATTTCTTTCATTATTTATTATCTTTTATATTTTTTTGTTTTTTTTAATTTCTATGAATTATCATGAAATATTCACTTAAGCGTATTTTATAGAGGGAGGTTTTTATTTTGAATATTAAAATTAGAGAAAAAATAGTTAAATATAGTCAAAAAATGATTAAAGATAATCTTACTAAAGGAACAGGTGGAAATATAAGTGTTTTTGATAGAAATAAATCAAAAATTTATATTACACCAAGTGGTTTAGATTACATGGAAATGAAAGAAGAAGATATAGTTGTTATGAATTTAAATGGCAAAAAATTAGAAGGAAATTTAAATCCATCATCTGAATTTTCTATGCATAAAATTTTTTATGAAAATGATAAAAAAATTAATGCTGTGGTACATACTCACTCAATATATGCAACAACTATGGCTTGTTTAAACAAAGAAATACCAGCCATTCATTATCTTATAGGTTTTGCAGGTAAAAAAATTCCAGTAGTTCCATATTATACTTATGGAACAAAAGAACTTGCTGAAAATGCTTATAAGACCCTGAAAGAAAGTAGTGTTTGTTTACTTGCAAATCATGGATTATTAGCAGTTGGAGAAAATTTAATGAAAACATATGAAAAAGCGCTTATGGTTGAATTTGTAGCTGAAATATACTATAGAACTTTATTAACAGGTAAGCCAAATATATTATCAAATAATGAAATGGAAAAAATTTTAAAAAAATTTGATAATTATGGTCAAAAGAATAATTAAATAAAATAAAGTGTTATAATATAATTACTATATTAATTAGTAATTGGTGGTGTATGAATGGTTTTTAAAATAAATAAAAGTGATGAACCTTTAAGTATATTAGCTAGGGAAAAAATAAAAGATTATATCGATGAGAAAAATTTAAAAACAGGTGATAAACTTCCGTCTGAAAGTAATTTTGTCAAAATGCTTGGAGTTAGTAGAATTACTATAAGAGAAGCTCTTAGTCAGTTAAAACAAGAAGGAATAATATATACTATTCAGGGAAAGGGAACTTTTATTAAAAGAACTCCAGTAAACTTGAAAAGTGGATTAGAAGTTTTAAAGTCGGTTACTGAAATTATGGAAACTTTTAAATATAAACCAAGTACAGAATATTTAGATAGGAAAATAGTTATTCCAGAAAAAGAAATAAAAGAAAAATTAAGACTTGAAGATGGTGAAATGGTTGTCACTTATTATAGAAAAAGATTAGCAGATAATCAAATGGCAGTTTATGCTGTTGATAGTATACCTTTAAGATTTTTTGAAAATAAGCCTCCTCAAAAATTACCGACAGAATCTATGATAGAATTTTTTGAAGATTATTTAAAATTTGATCTTGAAAATGCTGTTAGCGAAATAGTTCCAGTTATTTTTGATAAAAAAATGTGTAAAATTTTAAATATAAAAGAACAGAACCTTTTTATGTTGTTAAATCAAGTTTTTTATGATTCGCACGGAATTCCTCTTATTTATTCTCTTGATTATTTTAATACAGAAGTTTTTAAGTTTTTTATTAATAGAAAAAGAATAAAAAAATAAATTTATAAGAAAGCATGATACTAAAAAATTAGTATCATGCTTTTTTTATTATATTATATTCAAATATACAAGGATACTTTCCTTGACTATTGAGTGCAGAAGATATAACAGATTTAATATTTAATTGTATATCTAAAGCTTTTTCATAATGATATTTAAAATGTCCAGCACAACATAAACAATAGGTTTTGGATACTTTTCCTATATTAATGTTTGTAAAACTAGTGCATGCACATTTGTAAATGTTATCTTGTTTCCATTCAATAGAAGTGGTTAATATGTTTTCTTTTATTTTTGGGGAACTCATATATTGAACATTGGATAATAGTTTTATTTTTTCATGTAAATTCTTTTCTTTATATTTTTTTGAGAAGTTTCTTATATCTTTAGCTCTTTTGCCAGTTTTACAACAGGCACACCATGACATAATTTTTATTTTTTGTTCAGTATTTAAATATTTATCGATTCTCGAAGTTATTAATACGAGATTTTTAGCTTTTTGCTCTTTTGAATAGTTTTTGTTTTTATCGATTCCTAAGAATATTTTTTCGATTAAGTCATTGTCAATTTTATGTTTGATCAATGAATCATTTATTTTATTTGAATCAGGCATATTCGTCCCCCATTTTTATGCTTTTTAAATATTGTATTGTTTTATATAGCTATCTATTGTTTTGTAGAGATTTTTATCGAAATTTTTACTACTTTGCCAATTTAAATCTTTTTTTATTTTATTTGAATTTATGGCATATCTTTTATCATGTCCAGGTCTATCTTTTACATATTGTATTAAATCTGTATCTATATTTGAATCTTTTTTGTTTAAGTAGTTTATTATTGTTTTTATTAATTCTATATTAGTTTTTTCTGTTTGATCTCCAATATTATATATTTGACCAGATTTAGCATTTTTTAATACCATTTCTATTGCTTTGCAATGGTCTTCTACATATAACCAATCTCTTATTTGTTTTCCATCTCCATATACAGGAATTGGTTTTTTGTTTATGGCATTTTTTATTACTTTTGGTATTAGTTTTTCTTCATGTTGATTCGGACCAAAGTTGTTTGAACATCTTGTTATATTTATTGGCATTTTATATGTGTCATAATATGATTTTACAATCATGTCTGCAGCAGCTTTACTTGCAGAATATGGGCTATGAGGATCTATTAGATTATTTTCTGTAAAGGGTTTTTCATTTAATTCTAAAGAACCATATACTTCATCAGTTGATATTTGTATAAACTTTGTGTTTGTTTTCCATGTATTTTTTTTTGAATCATACCATATTTTTTTTGCAGAATCTAATAATATTTGAGTTCCTAATACATTTGTTTTTGTGAAAATTTGTGGAGATTCGATAGAGTTATCTACGTGGGATTCTGCAGCGAAGTTTATTATTTTTTCTATATCATATTTTTCTATTATTTCTTGTATTGAATTTTGATTGCATATGTCTTCTTTTATGAATATAAAATTGTTGTTTTTTGATTCATTTTCGATATTTTTTAGATTTCCAGCATAGGTTAATTTATCTATACCTATTATTAAGTCTTTTGGATTGTTTTTTAGATGATGTTTTAAATAATTGCTTCCAATGAATCCAGCAACACCTGTGATTAGTATTTTCATTTTTCCTCCAATTTTTTTATGTTTTCTTTTAAAAATTTAATTAGATTTTTTTGATCATAAGGAGATTCTATCATGGCTTCTATATATTTTTGTTTGTTTTTTATATTGAAGTTTATTTTATAATCTAAGTTTTGAAGTAATATTCTGAAGTATTCTCTTATAGTCCTTCCATTTCCTTCTCTGAATGGGTGTAATACATTTATTTCTGTAATATAATGAGATATTTTTTTTATTAAGTCTTCTTTTTTTATGTTTTTTAGATAATTTTCTTTTTTTAATTGATTGAATAATTTTGAGGCCTCTTTTTCTATGTATATATGATGTGCAAATTTGAAAGAATCTTTTGATATGTCTATAATTCTTATTTTTCCAGCCCATTCAAATAGGTCTTCAAAGATAAATTTGTGCAGATTTTTAAAAAAAAGAAAGTTTAAGTTGTATTCTTTAAACTCTCTTTTTTGAAGTTCTGCAATTTTAAAAGAAGTAATTTTTGTTTCTACTATTTCTAATTCTTCTTTGTTTTTTATATTTAATTTATTTTTTAGTATTAATGTATTTTCATAACAATATATTTGATCTTTTATACTATAGTCTTTCATTTGTTTTATTGTAATTATTGGTTATTTCTTTTACGGCTTCTGTATAAGATATTTTGTTATTTATTATGTCTTCACATTTGTTCAAAGTGTCATCAGAGATTTGAAGGTTTTCATATTCCATAGTACTCTTTATATATTCTAACATTTCTTTTGTTTTTCCCATGTTTTGCCTCCAGTAGTTCTATTTTTATAATTAAAATTATACTATAATAAGGTTACTTAAAGATTAAAAAAGGTTGTTTAGGTCTTTAATTAGTTTTTTTAAAGTTTATCGAGTTTTTTTATATATATAAATTTTTTATTGACTTCTTTTTTTAAATGTGTTAATGTTAGTGTAAGCTAACATTTGAAGTGGTGCTTTTATAATAAGAGGTGATTTTTATTATTAATATATCGAATCTTTGTAAGAGATATGGGGATAATGTAGTTTTAAATGATATTTCTTTGAATGTTGATAAAGGAAAGATGATTGGTATATTAGGATATAGTGGATGTGGTAAGTCTACTATTTTAAAGATAATAAGTAATCTTGAGAGTAAGGATTCTGGAAATTTAATAAATAATAGCATTAATATGGGTTTTGTTTTTCAAGAACCCAGACTTCTTAATTGGATTAATGTTTTTGAAAATGTAGAGATTGTTATAAGGGATAAGGTGAAAAGTAAGTCTTTGAGAAAAGAAATGGTTGATATTGTGTTGGATAAGGTTGAACTTTTGAAGTATAAAAATTTTATGCCCAAAGAGTTAAGTGGTGGTATGAGACAAAGAGTTTCTATAGCTAGGGCACTTGTTATTAATCCAGATCTTTTGCTGATGGATGAACCTTTTTCTGGTTTGGATTTTAGATTGAGACTTGATTTTATAGATCTTATAAATTCTATATTTTCTTCTGAAAATATTACGGGAATATTTGTTACCCATGATTCAAGAGAAGCTTTTTTATTATGTGATGAAATTTATATTTTTGGTAGAGACCATAATTTTTCTAAGAAGATTGTTTTAGATGAAAATAAATTCGATAGAAAATTAGATTCGTCATCTTTTTTAAAGTTTGATGGTGAAGTTCATTCATCTTATAAGTTTAGAAAGAGATGGTGTAAAAAGAATTTTTTAGAAGTTTAAGGGGGTATTTTAATTGAAGAATAGATATTTATCATTTTTTTTGATTTTTTTATTGAGTAGTTTTGTTTTTGGTGTTAAAGTTAGCGTTCCAGTTGGTCCTGCATCTTTACCTGTTTTTTATTTACAAGAGAATTCTAATGGTGCAGTTGAGGCATCCATACATAAAGATAGAAATATCGTTATTTCAAAACTCATGCAAAATGAGGTTGATATCGCATTACTCCCTACTAATGAAGCTATTAAGCTTTATAATAAAGGGGTAGATATTAAAATTCTCAATATTCATACATGGGGTGTTTTTTATCTTTTGACTACTAATTCAGAGATAAATTCATGGTCCGATCTTTCCGGAAAAGAAGTTTATGTTCCAGATAAAGGTGGACCTATGGATATTTTATTTAGTTTTGTTACTGATTTTTATGATGTTAATAATATTAAGATTAAAAGAGGAAAACCTAATCAAATTGCACAGTTGATGATAAATGATATGGCAGATACTGCTTTTTTAAGAGAACCTTTTGTTACGAGTATTCTTTTAAAGAATAAAAAGGCAATTATATGTGAGGATGTTCAAAAAGATTGGTATGAGATTTCTGGTATTGAGTTACCACAAGCTTCTTTAGTTGTTAGAACAGCTTTTTTGAGAGATAATAAAGAGCTTGTTGAAGATTTCAATAAGGATTATTCTAAAGCCATTGATTGGGTTAATTCTAATATAGATGAGGCGTCTAAGCTTGGTATGAAATATATGAATATATCTGATAAGGTTACTAAAGCATCTGTTGAGAGACTTAATTTGAGATTTAAAGATGCACATGATGCCAAAGATGAGATTGAGAAATATCTTAAAGTACTATATGATTTTAATAAAGAGAGTATAGGTGGAAAAATGCCTGATGATGAATTTTATTATTAAATTTAAAAACAATAAGTATATATATTCAATTTTAGGAGTTGCCATATTTTTATTTTTATGGCAATTCTTTTCTTCATTTTATAAGCCCATTATTTTACCATCACCTTTATATACTTTTGAAACTCTTTTGTCTATGATCTTTCAAAAAGATACTTGGTATAATATATGGTTGAGTTTTTTAAGACTTTTTGCAGGGTATTTTTTATCTATGATTCTGGGGACTTTTTTAGGTTTTTTTATGGGATTAAATGAGAAGATTAATATGTTTTTTAATCCAATGATTGTTATGTTGCAGACTACTCCCAATATTTCATGGATATTAATAGCTATAATATGGTTTGGATTAAATTCAAAAATAGTTGTTTTTACTATATTGATATCTATTTTGCCTATATTTGTTATTAATACTCGTGAAGGGGTTAAAAGTACGGATGAAGAGCTTTTACAAATGTCTTATGTGTATAAATTTTCTGATTTTAGAAGATTTACTCATATTTATCTTCCCTCTGTTAAACCTTATATAGCATCGGCAAGTATAATTACAATTGAAAGAGGTTGGAAAATAGGTGCTATGGCAGAACTTTTGAGTTTGGATACCGGTATAGGTGCAGGGCTTTATTGGGCGAGAAACAATCTTCAAACTGAAAAAATATTTGCATGGACTATTATTCTTGTATCTTTGGGATATATTAGTTCTATGATATTGAAAAAAATAATAAAAAAGTTTATATGAGAATATAATGAATACAGATGATTTCATCTGTATTTTTTTTAAATAAAATGTTATAATTGTTTTAAGATGAATATTAGGGGGATAATATATGAATATTATAAGAAGTAGTCTATTTCTTAGAATAACTATATCTGTTATTTTGGTAGTCTCCATTATATTTTTTATTTCTTTATTTTCTATTCAAAGAAGAACATATGATATCCTTTTTGAAATAACTGAAAATACTCTTTTAAAAGAAGCTGATTCTGTATCTAATAAAATAAATGAATTTTTTTCGAGGAATAATTTTGTTGTGAAAGAGATGGCTGTTAATAGACAGATAATAAATTTTTTGAATGATGTAAAAAATAGAGATGAGATAAAGTTAAATGATAATTATAATGATATAATAAAGACTCTTTCTGATATTCAGAAACTTGATGAAAGAATAGCTCTTGTTTGGATTGCGGATTTTGATTCGAGTTATGTTATAAGTCACAATGAATGGAATAGTCCCGCAGATTGGTATATAACTCAGAGAGATTGGTATAAAGATGTTATGAAAGATAGTGATTTTTCTGTTACAGAACCATATGTTGATGCTGTAACTGGAAAAATGGTGGTCAGCATAGTTAAAGCTATAAGAAATGAAAATTCTGATTTAATTGGATTTGCTGCAATAGATTTGATGATTGATTATATTTCAGAACTTTTGAAAAGTTATAATTTTGGTGAGAGTGGTTATGTTTTTTTGATGACTAAAGATAAAAGAATTTTGTATCATTCTGGACGAGGAGATTCTATAAGATTGTCAGAATTTAAGGATAATTATCCAGATATAGTTGAAAATATGAGTGATTTAAAATCAGGATTCGATAGTTTTTATTATGAAGATATTAAAAAGTTTATAGGGTATGCACCTATTTTATCCAATGGTTGGTCAGTTGGAGCGATTTTGCGTGAAGATGAATTTAATAAAAATATAGAGAGTATAAGAACTCTCATACTTTATATAGATATTGTTGGAATACTTTTGTTATTTGCTGTTCTTTATCTCGTTTTACATGAGAATCTAAAAGATATTAAAAGATTAATTTTAAAAGTTGAAGACTATTCACAGGGTAAAAAAAATATAGATTTTTATATAGACTCTAAAGATGAAATTGGTAAGTTGTCTAAAGCTTTATCTAATATGCAATTTGTTATAGATAAACAAAATAGAGATCTTTATAAAGCCAATAAGATTCTTAAAGATATAAATGAAGAGGTTTATGAAAAAAATGAGATGTTAACAGCTTCTGAAGAAGAATTAAAAGCTCAATTACAAGAAATACAAGCTCAAAATGAAGAAATAGATTTTTTGGCAAATCATGATTCCTTAACGAATCTTCCAAATAGAAGAAAGTTTATGGAAAGAGTTAATAGAGTTATGAATAGGGGTAAAAAAGGATCTATTATTTTAATGGATATTGATAATTTTAAAGTTATAAATGATACTAAGGGACATGTTTATGGCGATGAAGTTTTAAAAGAACTTGCTAAAATCCTTGAATCTTTTGATAAAGAAAATATATTTGTTTCGAGATTTGGCGGAGATGAATTTTTAATTCTTTTAGAGGATTTAGATAATCCAGAATTTATTTCTGTTTTTATAGAAGAATTAAAAAATAAATTTGAAAAAATATTTTTTGTAGATGGATATAGAATTGAAATCAAATTCAGTATTGGAATAAGTATTTTTCCGAAGGATAGTAAAGATATTAATCAATTAATAATGTATGCAGATCTTGCTTTATATGAAGTTAAGAGTTCAGGGAAGAATGGTTATAGATTTTTTGATATGGATATGATAAATTATTTACTCAATAAATCGAATATAGATGCGATAATAAAACAAGCAATAGAAAATGATGGATTCAAAATATTATATCAACCTCAGATTAATATAAAAACTGGAGAAGTTAATACTTTTGAAGCTTTAATCAGATTTAAAAATCATAATATATCTCCTTCAAGTTTTATTCCTATATCGGAAGAGAATGGATCTATAATAAAAATAGGTAGAATAGTAACTCAAAAAGTAATAGAACAATTGAGTTTATGGAAGAGAAGGGGATTAAAAATAATTCCTGTTTCTATTAACTTTTCTCCATTGCAATTGCATGATAATGAATATTTTAATTTTTTGATGGAACAGTTAAGTATTAATGATATAAGTCCCAATTTTATAGAAATAGAGATAACAGAAAATGTTTTTTTGAATTATACAGAACAAGCATTAAATTTATTTAATAGACTTAGAAATAAGGGAATAAAGATTTCTATAGATGATTTTGGAACAGGATACTCATCTTTAAGTTATTTAACAAACCTTCCAATAGATAAAGTTAAATTAGATAAATCAGTAAATGATAAATTTTTAAGACTTAATAATATTAGAGTTATGGACAGTTTGATAATGTTGGTACATAGTTTGAATCTTGAAGTTGTTGCTGAAGGAATTGAAGATTATGAACAAATAAAAAGACTAAAAGTGGGTAATTGTGATCTTGTTCAAGG
Organism: Oceanotoga teriensis; assembly: GCF_003148465.1. Lineage (NCBI taxonomy): Bacteria > Thermotogati > Thermotogota > Thermotogae > Petrotogales > Petrotogaceae > Oceanotoga > Oceanotoga teriensis. The sequence goes on along the minus strand of NZ_QGGI01000035.1, from coordinate 564 downwards.
ATATTATTTTAGTAAACCCGTTGATGTAAGTGAGGTTGAGAATTTATTGAAAGAAAATATTTTTTATGATAAATTACGATTTGGGGGTGATTTATGAAAAATAAAAAATTAACTACATCTGTTCATATAAGAGAATATTTAGCAAAAAAAAATAATGTAGATTATACTTGTCATTTAACAGCAGGAATTTTTATAAACTTAGTTGCAAGAGCTTCTGAAGAAAGAAAAGAAGAAAAAACTCCATTTTGGAGGACTTTAAAAAAAGATGGAGAACTAAATTTAAAATAAAATAACCTTCAAACACGTTAAGAGGTGGAAATATGTAAGGAAAGGAAGGAATAAATGTAACAAAAAAGAAATTGACAGGAGATAGAGAAATGTGATAGTATATACTTCGGCTGGCTGAGAAGCCGGAGAAATAAATGCTGTTTGAAAAGTGGATAGAAGAAAGCCAATAAGGTAAGGAAGAAAAAGACGTCAGAGAAAGAACTGAAGAAGGACAAACCATAAGGATGAAGGGTTTGATCCTGGCTCAGGGTGAACGCTGGCGGCGCGCCTAACACA
>NZ_QGGI01000034.1 GCF_003148465.1 Oceanotoga teriensis | reverse complement strand
GGTTGCTGCTTTACCCACTCTTATCGTTTATATCGTTCTTGGTAAGTATTTCTTAAAAGGTCTTTTATCTGGTTCTGTTAAAGGTTAAGTTTATATCAAAAAAACAGGAGTATTCTCCTGTTTTTATTAAAAGGTGATAATATGTTATGTTATACTTATATATTAAAATGCTCTGATAATTCATTGTATACAGGTTGGACAAATGATTTAAAAAAAAGGTTAGAAACTCATAACTCTGGAAAAGGTTCAAAGTATACGAGAAGTCGTTTACCTGTTGAAATTGTTTATTTTGAAGAGTTCAAAAATAAAAGTGATGCAATGAAAAGAGAGTATGAAATAAAAAAACTCTCCAGAAAAAACAAATTAATATTAATTAAAAAAAACGGTTTAATTTAAAAACTTTTAAAGGCTGTTTATCTGTTGCTACAACAAATGAAAAATCATCTATATTAGTTGCTGCTCCAAAATCGCCATCTTTATTCATACAAACAACAGATATATCCCCAGCTTTTCCTCTTTTATCTGATAATTTTTTATGAAGCTTAAAAACAGCTTTTTCAGCAGATTCTTGAGGACTCATCCCGATTTCCATATTTCTAACTATTTCATATGAAATACTACCTTTCATTATATCTTCGCCCAAACCAGTTGCTGTAGCTCCACCTATATCACTATCAGCATAAAGTCCAGAACCAAAAAAAGGCGAATCACCAACACGACCTTTTAATTTCATAAATAATCCGCTTGTAGATGTTGCACAACATATAGTTTTTTTAAAATCCAAAGCTACCATTCCAACTGTATCATGACCATCATAAGGAGATAGTCCTTCTTTCATGACTTTTTCTCTTCTTAAATTCCATTGTTTCATCGCATTTTCAGTTAACATATTTTTTCTTTTAAATCCATTTAAATCCGCGTATTTTTCTGCCCCTTCAGCAACAAGAAAATTATTAAATCTATTTTTCATAAGAGATCTTGCAATTGAAACGGGATTTGAAAAATTTTTTATTCCAGCTATACCGCCAATAGATAAAGTATCTCCATTCATAAAAGCTGCATCTAATTCAACTTCACAAAATTCATTTGGCAATCCACCAAAACCAACAGAGCTAAATTCTGGATTGTCTTCCACATCCATTATAGCTTCTTCTAAAGCCTGTTCAGAACTAAAATTTTTTTCAATTAATTCAAACCCTTTTTTTATACCTTCAAATGCCATTTCCCATGTTGCTATAATACCATAATGCATAGTATCACTCCTATTTCCATAAATCTTTTTTACTCGTAGACACGGCATAAACTCCATTTGAAAAAAGTTCATTTATTTCTTCTTTATTTCTTATTAAACCTCCAGCAATAATTTTAGTATTTATATTTTTGTATATTTCTAAAAAAAATGGTGCTGCAACTGAAGGCAATATTTCTATCATATCAGGTTTTGTATTTATAATAACATTTTTTAATGCATTGAGTGAGGACGAATCTATTAAAAATACTCTTTGTATGGTAAAAAAATCAAATTTTTTAGCTGCCTGAATGACTGTATTTCTTGTGGATATTATTCCATCACACATATCATTTTTCTTAAGATATTCTATACCTTTTTTGTCTATAGCTATTCCAGAAACAAGGTCAACATTGACTATTAATTTTTTGCCATATTCTTTAGCTCTTTCATGTAAATCTTTCAATTCTACCAAAGAACCTCCAAGTAAGAATATAGAAGCCATTTTAGAGTTTAAAGCCTCATCATAATCATTAATGTCTCTTACAGCTGGTATAACAGTATTTTTCTTGAAAAATATCATAAAAATCTCCTCCTGTAAGTATTTAATTCTATTATACTAAAAATATTAAAAAATGACCCTTGATAAATCAAGGATCATTTTGATAAAATTTATTCTTTTTCTTCCCAATCCATAGCTCTTTTTACTGCTTTTTGCCATCCTTTATATTTTTTTATTCTATCGGATTCTTCCATTTTACTTTCAAAAGTCTTATTAACTTCCCATATATTTTGTATGTCCTTCTCACTTTCCCAAAACTTAACTGCAAGTCCTGCAAGAAATGCTGCACCCATAGCCGTTGTTTCGAGTACAGAAGGTCTTAATACTGGAACATTCAATATATCAGATTGAAATTGCATTAAAAAGTCATTTGCTGCCGCTCCACCATCTACCTTTAAAGCTTTTAACTCTATACCAGAATCCTGTTGCATAGCTTCTAAAACATCTTTAGACTGATATGCTAAAGATTCAAGTGTAGCTCTTACAAGATGTTCTCTCTTTGTTCCTCTTGTTAAACCTAAAATAGCTCCTCTTGCGTACATATCCCAATACGGTGCTCCAAGTCCTGTAAAAGCAGGCACAACATAAACACCTTCTGTATCTTTAACCAGATTAGCATAATATTCTGATTGAGGTGCATCATATACAAGTCTTAATTCATCTCTCAACCATTGTATTGCAGCTCCAGCAACGAATATACTACCTTCTAATGCATAATAAACTTTATCTTCTATACCCCATGCTATAGTTGTCAAAAGGCCATTTTTAGATTCAACAGGTTTTTCACCAGTATTCATGAGCATAAAACAACCTGTACCATAAGTGTTTTTTGCCATTCCCTGTTGATAACAAGCTTGTCCAAAAAGTGCTGCCTGTTGATCTCCTGCAATTCCAGCTATTGGAATATTAGATCCTCCAAAAGTTCGTTCATCTGTGTAACCATATACACAACTTGAAGGCTTAACTTCTGGAAGCATAGATTTAGGTATATTTAACTCTTCAAGTATTTCATCATCCCATTTTAATTCTTTTATATTATATAGCATAGTTCTTGATGCATTGGAATAATCTGTCACATGAACTTTTCCCCTTGTTAAATTCCATATGAGCCATGTATCTATAGTTCCAAATAATAATTCCCCTTTTTCAGCTTTTTCTCTTGCACCATCTATATTATCTAAAATCCATTTTATTTTTGTTGCTGAAAAATAAGCATCTATTACAAGACCTGTTTTTTCTTTTATTCTTTCTTCCCAACCTTTTCTTTTTAACTCATCACAAATGGCTGCTGTTCTTCTACATTGCCATACAATGGCATTGTAAACAGGTCTTCCAGTATTTTTATCCCAAACAACAGTTGTTTCTCTTTGATTTGTTATACCAATTGCTGCAACTTCATCTGGTTTAACTCCTGCCGTTTCAAGAACTTCTCTTGCAACACCACTTTGACTTCCCCATATTTCCATTGCATCATGTTCTACCCAACCAGATTTTGGAAACATCTGTTTAAATTCTTTCTGAGAAACTCCTTTTATTTTGCCATTATGATCAAAGAGTATAGCTCTTGAACTTGTTGTTCCTTGATCAAATGAAAGAATATATTTTTTCATAATTGTATCCCCCTTTTGTTCTTATACACATTTTATTTAAAATATTAAGTTAAATGTAAATGCACCTATAATACCACCTATGATAGGTCCTATTACAGGCACCCATGAATATTTCCAATCAGATTTACCCTTGCCATGTATGGGTAAAATAGCATGTGCTATTCTTGGTCCTAAATCCCTCGCAGGATTTATTGCATAACCGGTTGGTCCACCTAATGACATTCCTATAACAAATACTAATAAACCAACAGATAATGCAGATACTCCATTTTGTAAATTATTTGTTCCTATAAAAAGAATACCAAAAACGAGCATAAAAGTCCCTATAATCTCTGTTAACATATTTTTACCATAATCTCTTATAGCTGGTGCCGTACAAAAAACAGCTAATTTGCTTTCTTGGCTTTCAGTTTCTTTCCAATGAGGCAAATAGGTCAACCAAACCAATACTGCACCAATAAATGCCCCTATTAACTGAGCAAATATATACATAGGCACTTCAGCCCAAGGAAATTTTCCTATTGAAGCTAATCCAACTGTAACAGCCGGATTCAAATGAGCTCCGCTTATTTCACCAGAAGCAAAAACTCCCATCGATACTGCTAAACCCCATGCAAAAGTTATGACTATCCATCCGGAGTCTTTTGCTTTCGACTTATTTAAAGAAACCCCAGCAACAACTCCATCGCCCAACAATATCAGAACAGCTGTTCCAATAATTTCAGCAACAAATGTCGACATTTTCCCCACACTCCTTAATATATAATTACACCTTAAGGGAGTTCTTCTTTTTCAACAGATCTTGTAGATATTATATTCACATCTTCATAAATTTTTTTAATTAGAATATCCCCCCTTTTAACAGGTGCTTTAACTACTGTTTTTCTTATTATTTTCATAGCTTCTTCAACAAATTTTAAAGGTAATGGTTTATCAGACTTTACAGATGTGAGAGGCTGTTTACCATTCTTAACGAGAATACTTGTAACAAGAGTTCTCTTGGGATCTATTATTTCATCTATAACAAATTGCCTTCCTTTTTCACATCTGTTTCCTTCAATACTTTCTATAGTTTTATCTTCATAAAATTTTATTGTAACTTTACATCCAACAGGGCAATTAACACATGTCATTCTCTCTTCAAACAATTTCATAAGCTTTCACCTCTATAATTTCATTAAAATTCTTTATATCTCTTAATTGAATTTTTATCATTTCCGAAGGAATAGCTTCATTTATAACTTTTTTTATTCCATATTCAGGTATTTCTATGCATATTTTATTAAAAGGTTTTTTTACTCTTAAAAAAAGTTCTCCTTTAAAATCAGTGTTTATATATGTAGGATACATTATTCCTATATTTTTACTTTTTTGAAGTTTTATAATTTTATCATCTTCATAATTTTTTAATGCTTTTTTTGCAGCAAATCTTCCGGCTTTTTCTCCTTGTGCTGCAACATAATCAACTAAATCAAATACTACAGTACAATTACCGGCAGCAAATATCCAATCAGCAGATGTTTGATTTGTATTGGAAGTTATAAAACCATTATCATGATTTAAAAAGTCAAAAGGTTTAATATTTGGTATCAATCCTACAGAAGATATTAAAGTGTCTACTTCAAAAATCATATCTTCTCCATCGACATAATTGAATCTTTCATCTACTTTTGTAGTTAATATTTTTTCAACTCTTTCTTCTCCACTTATTTCTTTTACAGATCTTGAAAGATATAGAGGTATATTAAAATCTTTTAAACATTGTTGAATATTTCTTTCAAGCCCTCCAGGATATGACATAATCTCAATAACAGCTTTAACATCAACTCCCTCAAGAGTAAGTCTTCTCGCCATTATAAGTCCTATATCACCAGAACCGACTATTAAAGCTGAATTTCCTGGTTTCAAATTCATTAAATTCATATATCTTTGAGCAAGTCCTGCCGAAAAGACTCCTGAAGGTCTTTTACCAGCTATTCCTATAGACGAAAATGGCCTTTCTCTTGCCCCTGTTGCAATAACCATAGTTTTTGTATTAATCGTATGAACACCATATTTATTAACAAGAAAAACAGATTTATCTTTATTAACTCCCAAAATATATGATTTTGGTAATATTCTTATCTTTGGATTAAAAATTTTTTCTTGCATAATCTCTTTAAATTCAGGACCGGTTAAATCTTCTTTTAGATATTGAAGTCCAAAACCATTATGTATGCATTGATTTAAAACTCCACCAACATCATCTTCTCTTTCAACTAAAATAACTTCGGCATTTTCATCTGCTGCACCTAATGCCGCTGCTAGACCAGCCGCTCCACCGCCAACAACAACAACATCTGTATTATAAATCATAATCTCACCTCTGAATCAATAATCCAAGTTCCTTTTTCATTCATAACAATATCTTCTGGTTTCTTATTCAATTCTTCTGCCAAAATTTTTACTATTTTTGATGAGCAATAACTTCCTTGACATTCTCCAAAAGATGCCCCTGTCAAAAATTTTATATCTTCTAAAGTTTTTGCACCTTTTTTTATAGCCGCTTTAATATCCTTTTTGCTAACTTTATTGCAGAAACATACAAGTTCTCCAGCTTCTGGATCATTTTCAATTCTTTCATTCCAAAGATCTATATCTTCTTCATTAAATACTCTAAAACTATCTACTTTAGGATTAAAATCTTGTCTTTTTAAGAATTTTGTATTCATTTCTTTTTTTATAATTTCATCAACAACATATTGAGCAATTGCAGGTGCAGCAGTCAATCCAGGAGATCTTATTCCACTTACATGTACAACATTTCCCTCACCTTTTCCTATATAAAAATCTTTTTCAGCCGTTTCAGGTCTTAATCCAGCAAATGTTTTTACAGAATCTTGTCTATAATTTATTTCTGGAACTAATTTTAAACCTTTTTCTCTTATTTCAGAAAGACCCTCATTGGTATTTGAAAAATCTTTTTTATCTCTTATTTCTTGAGCATTTGGTCCTATTAAAAATCCACCATCTATAACAGGAACTACTAAACATCCTTTAGATATTTTATTGGGTATTGGAAAAATTATAGAATTTACATATTTAAACTCTGGTTTTGTGAGATAATATTCTCCTTTAACAGGATATATCTTTGGAACTTCATCTCCAAATAATTTTGCTATTTCATCTGCATATAAACCTGCAGCGTTTATAACTATATCTGCTTCAAACTCAAAATCATCTTCAAATTTTAATAAATATCTTTTATCATTCATTTCAACATCTATGAGTTTTTTATTAAAATAAAGTTTTCCACCATTCATTTCAACATTTCTTGCTGCTTGATGAGCCACCATCCATGGATTAACTATACCTGCTATAGGACAGTAAAAAGAAGCTATTATATCTTCATTTACCTTAGGTTCCATCTTCTTTAAAGTTTCGCCTTTTATAATTTGATATTCTTCAACTCCATTTTTTATAGCTTTTTCCACCAAGGAATTTATATACTCTAAATCCTCTTCTTCAAATGCAACTACATGTGATCCACATCTTTTTAAATCAAAAGATAGATCTTTTGAAAGTTCATCATACATTTTATTTCCTTTATAACTCAACTTAGCTCTCAATGTATTGGGAGTATCATCATAACCACCATGAATTATTCCAGAATTAGCTTTTGAAACCATTCTTCCAGGTCCCGATTTTTCATCAAAAATAGCTACATCCTTCTCATATTTAATTAATTCTCTTGCAATTAAAGTACCTACAACACCAGCACCTATTACAGCAATCAAAAAGGTCACCTCCAAAAAAATAAAAACCACATAGCTTGAGCGTTAAAAAACGCTTAATCTATGTGGCTTTCTCATATTCTCCGCCTTTTATTCAATTTCATATATTATAGCAAATTCACAAACAATTTTGCAAACTCATTAAATTTCAAATAAGAGCAGTTATCTCGAAATATTCAGATTAAATATCTATATAACTTCAAATATTCAAAAATTAATAAAATAAAATTAATATTTTCACAATATTAAAAAGCCATATCAAATTGATATGGCTTTTTTTAATTTATATTCCAAATATACTCAAAATCTATTCCAAGAATTAATATTGGAACATTCTCATTAGATGGTTTATAATATTTTATATTATTATGTTCAGACTCTGGCTCTGCATCAACAAGTTTAAGTTTATTAAATATATATCCTTCATCAGCTCTAAATCCTATACTTAAATTATTAAGAACATTGAATTTAAAGTAATTTTTCCAAATTAATTTATTTTCAAGTACAGATTCATCTAAAAGTTTTGTACTATTTTTATGTCCATCTATTCCTGAATTCCAATCAGGTTTTTCATGCCAAGGATTGGCTGGTGATTTGCTACCTGAAACAGAATATTCTATACTTCCCTTATACAATAAATCACTTGAATTCTTTTCATTATTATATGTAATCATAAAAGAAATATTATTTTCACCATTGTAATACCCAATATAATTATCTTCATTTAAAATAGTTTTATTAATAGTTTTAACCTCATACTCAACATCAGGATAATAAGTATATCCATACATAGTATTTTGAGTAGAATTACCATAAGGCTCAAATGTATACTTAGTTGCTCCAGCATGATAAAGACCTATATTACCAAATTTCGTATCGAAATTTCCACCCAATGACCATGCTATTTTATCTGGATTTTGATATCCTTCTGGTTTTAAGAATCTATTCATATTTATATCATCAACCAATATTTGAGCATATGCATAATAATAATCTTCTTCTATGTCTATTAAAAATCCCATTATAGAATTATCATTTCCATTTTGCTGCCAAGGATTACCTGAACTTACATTTATATACTGAACAAAAAAATTTGGTATTGGATTTAAAAAATATTCTGCATCAAAATATCTACCGGTATATACTATAGAATCTTGATATGCAAATCTTATATTTCCAAATTTTAATCCATAAACTTTATAATTAGCACCTCTATCTGGATAAGAAAGGGCAGAATTTTTATTTAACCTAATCCATCTCGATCCATAAAAGAAATTATCATCTTCAAATCTAAAGTTTAAAATCATTGAATTATTTCCCAGAGAAGATATAAAAAGTGAATATGGTGAATGAACTTCATCATAATGTTCAAAAATTCCAGCATCAAACTCTATATTTTCATATTTCATTGATACTCCACCATTATTCATATAATAATAGTATTTATCAAGTCCTCCGCCTTGTCCAGCTCCATATTTTCCATCACTATTTAAAGACATATCTGCTAAAAATTTAAAATACTCATATTCATGACTTAAATCAAATCTCATTTCAGTTGAAAGTTTATCAAAATCTAATTTTGGATTTAAATTAAACTTAACATCGAATGAAAAAGATAAAATGGATATGATAGAAATCAATAAAACTGCAATTTTTTTCATAAAATTCAGCTCCTTATACTTTTTTATACGTATATTATACAATGTCATCTTAAAATTAATATATAAAATAAAAAAAGAATAAGAATTTAATATTAAAAACAGACTTTACCTTTACCTGATCTTTTCACTTCATACATTTTATCATCGGCTATTTTTATAAATGTATCCATATCAAAGTTTTTATCATATTTAGATATTCCACCACTCATAGAAATACTTTCAAAAAAATTTATACTTTGAATCGAATTCTTTATTTTAAAACAAAATTCTCTTATATAATCATCGTTTTTATTGTTAAAAAAAACAACAAATTCATCTCCACCATATCTTCCTATAAAATCATCTTCACTTATATTATTTTTTATTATTTCTACAACTTTTAAAATTACTTTATCTCCTTCTAAATGGCCATATTTATCATTTAAATTTTTAAAATCATCTATATCAAACATCATTAAATACATATTCTTATCAAAAGTATTCTTTAAACAAAATTCAACCTTTTCAAAAAAATGATTCCTATTAAAAATTCTGGTTAAAGGATCATTTTTAGCCAATTTTTCTAAACTTTCTTTTTTACTTTTCAATTCTTGAAAATATATATACATCAAAAAATATAAAGATAAAAATATTGTCAATATCTGACTGTATACAGATAAAATTTTTTCATGTATATTTTGTTCTCTATGAAACATATTAGGATTAAAGTATTGTAAAAATATTAAAAAAGTTATCATAATAAAAAAAGACAAAAAAGCTACTTTTTTTCTATTTCCATCTAAACTTAAAAACAAATATACTATAAATACTGGAAAATGATATGGTACGGTTCCCAATATACCACCATCTAATATCCAAATTATGGGATAAAAATTAATAATAGTAATTATATATACTAAAAAATGTATATTTTTCGTATAATCAACAAATTTTGTAAACAAATAAAATATCAAATAACATATACCTATAAAGAATAGTATAAATCCAAATTCAGTATTAAATCTTAGAAAATTCATAAAAGAACCTTGTAAACAAGCCAAAGTTCCAGTGAGACAAGACACATAAAAGATCTTTTGTTCTAAGGAGTTTTCTTCCCCTCCAAAAATTAAATCTAAAAATTTATGATTCATAGAAGTCCTCCCAAAAAGATATCATATACGAACTAATTATAATATATAATCTTGATAATTCTTTTTAATTTGTTAAAAAACAGAAACATTTTTATTATATTTATATAAACCTTAATATTTTATAAACATAATATTTTACAAAAGGTCTATATATATATTCTTTAAACTTTTATTAATTTTATTATTGTAAGATTTAATTATAATCAAAAGGAGGGACTTTATTATGAAAAGAGTATTAATTTTATTATTATCTTTAAGTATTTTCAGTTTATCTTTTGCATTCGATATAGTTGGAGGTGGAACTTATAACACTCATAACTTCGACTATTATATCGACAACGAAAAATCATCTGTTGATGAAGACATTAAAGAACAAATTTCAAAAGGGTATGGTGCATATGCTGGAATGGCCTTGTATTTAAATCATAACTTAGGTATAGAAGGAGGAATTGATTGGTTCAACAGTTCTTATAAAAACTCAGATGACAGTTTCTCAATTTCTCAAAATACATTTGGACCATATGGTGCTTTAAAATTAAAGGTAAATATACCAGCAACTCCATTTTCTTTTGATGCAAAAGCAGGTTTAATTTACTATATGAATGAAACTACTTCAAAAGGATCTATTGGCTCTATATCTTTTACACCAGGTGAAAAATATACCGGTATGGGATATGTACTGGGTGCTGGATTTAATTATGAAATAAAAAATGGATTTAATATAAATCTTAATGGTAATTACAGAATAGCTAAACTTCCTTTGACTGAAATAAAAACAATTTCAGATGATAATTATAAAAAATATGAAGGTACGAAAAAAGAATTAGATTTAGGTGGTATGAGAATTGGAATTGGTTTAAGTTTAGAATTTTAATTAATGATCAAATAAATATAATGAAGTAATAAATTAACATGTTTGATTTATAATTATATTAAAAGTAAATAAAGGGTCTTCGGATTTTATAGTGGAATTATCTTTTTAAAGTTTAAAAATAATTAGTGTTCAAATCGGAATATCTGGTGGAATACTAAGTGTCATAAA
>NZ_QGGI01000033.1 GCF_003148465.1 Oceanotoga teriensis | reverse complement strand
GGGTCTTCGGATTTTATAGTGGAATTATCTTTTTAAAGTTTAAAAATAATTAGTGTTCAAATCGGAATATCTGGTGGAATACTAAGTGTCATAAATGTATCAATTAAATACGAGAGATACGTGAGAAAGTTAAAATAGTCTAACGAACAAGAGCTAAGAAAATTTATGGCACAATACATGGAAAAAGTGTGTGACATACTGGAAAACAGACCTTATTGTTATGACTTATACTGTATCGAGGTATTCGAATTATTGTATTTGTACCTATGTAGCAGATTAATTAAAGGACAGTCATTAATATAAGATATAGGAATTGACAACAATACTATTACACTATACAATGTAATTGTGAAATTGGTAATAAAAAGTATTATCGTTTTACTTAAATAAAAGGGAGGAATTTAAAATGAATTCAGCAAAAACTGATGTTCTAAAAGTGGAAGGTTTGGATTGCCCTTCATGTGCAACAACAGTTGAAAAAGCTTTGAAAAAATTAAAGGGAATTCAAAGTACAGAGGCTAACTTTTTTGCGGAAAAATTAACTGTAACTTATGATGATTCCAGAGTAACTCTTGACGACATTGCTGATAAATTAAAAAAAGTAGGTCACCCTGTAGTTAAATAACTCCAGTTTTTCCACTTAATGTTATCCCTTTAATTAACTTTTGAGTGGGGTTTAGTATTTAATTTATCTTTTCCTATCAAATGAATAAAAACATATCAATTTTTTTGATTACATTTTAAAAATGGAACATAAATAAGGGGGTGATATGCTCCCCCTAAAGTAGACACTTAATAAAATAAGTCTACTTTAGAGGGGATTTTTTTATGAATAGAAAAGTATATTCTGCAGATGTGTTAGAAAAATATATTCTGATGTTCATCAAAGATGGTATAAATTATCCAACTTTGGTAAAAGAGTATGGGTTATCGATACATAATACAATATTCTATCAATATGTTAATAAATATCGAAAGTATGGTTTAGAGGCCTTGAAACCTAGAAAATTAAATAATATATATTCTGAAGAATTTAAACAAAAGGTAGTTAATGCTTATTTAAATGATGAGGGATCTCTTCGAGATCTAACACTAAGATTCAATGTTCCTGCTGTATCAACTGTAAGTTATTGGATAATGAAGTATACTGAGGGTAAAAGTAGTAAGAGTTACAGTACGAAACCCGAGGTGTACACTATGAAAATGAGAAAAACAACGACCAGTGAGCGAATAGAAATTGTCAAGGATTGTTTATCCAATAACTTATCATATGTGCAAACAGCCAAAAAATATCAAGTATCTTATAATAACGTTTACTCATGGGTTCAAAAATATAAAAAACATGGAAGTGAAGGCCTAATAGATGGGCGAGGACGCCGAAAACCTTCTACGATTCAAACTGAAACTGAACAGTTACGTACAGAAATAGCTGCTTTAAAAGCTAAAAATGAGTACTTAAAAACAGAGAATGCGGTATTAAAAAAGCTCGAGGAGATAGAAAGAGGGTCGATATTAAAAGAGCACGATATGAAGCGGAATTTCAAACCATCTCCTGCCTCAAAGAAAAAGGATTCAAAATAACTCTTTTATGTCAGGTATTAGGGGTTAGTCGTGCTGGATATTATAAGTGGTTAAAACGAAAGCCGACGGCTGAGGAAATACGCTTAAATAATATCATGAAGACAATTATTGACGTGAATGAAGAAGTTAATGGTATATATGGATATAGGAGAATGACGATTTATTTAAATCACTATTGTGAGGAGAAAGCTAATCATAAATGTGTATACAGAGTAATGACTCATTTAGGTATAAAATCAGTTATTCGTAAGAAACGATACCACTATAAACCGCATAAACCACAAAATGTAGCTGAAAATGTGTTAAATCGCGAATTCAAAAAAATGTATAAAGCAAATGAAGTCCTGTTAACTGATGTAACAGAATTAAAATACAATAACCACTCTAAAGCCTATTTGAGTGCAGTTTTGGATTATGGTGAGAAGAAAATTATTGCGTGGAAATTAGGAATTTCCAATAACAACCACCTCGTAGCTGAAACATTTAAGCAAATTGAAGGTCAACTGTTACCAAATAAGACCTTGATACATAGTGATCGTGGTTATCAGTATACTTCCCATTGGTTCAAAGAATATATAAAGAGAAATGAGGTTATACAAAGTATGTCGAGACCAGGCTATTGTATTGATAACGGGCCTATGGAAAGTTTCTGGGGCATCCTTAAGGATGAATGTTATAGAAGAAAGCACTTTGAAACTTTTGAAGACCTAGAGGATGCTATTAATACTTACATTGAATTCTATAACTCAAAACGGGTTTCTTTGTCTATGGGGTTAAAGATACCAGTGAATACTAAATAGATAGTTTATTAGATTTTAAAATGACTAAAGTTGTTGCAGTTCGTTAAGTGATGACACTTTTGCCTTAGGATATATAATCGGGATGAATCCCGATTATATATCCTAAGGCAAAGAGACAAAAAATAGCTAACTGTAAAAAAATATTTGTATTTTGTAATTAAAAAAAGACTAGATAATTCTAGTCTCAAAAAAACTTATTTTTTTATCTGTCTACTTGACAGGGGTCAGTTCAGGGGAACACAGAAATGAATACAAGGTGGTATAAACACCCAAGGACAATACTGTTGATTATTGCCGCAACCGTCACAGCATTTACACTGATTGCAGAAATTGGATTCGGTCTACCTGAAATGTGGGCGATTATTTTATATAGTATTGCAATTGTTGTTGGAGGGATCTATCCAGCAAGAAGTGCATGGGTTGAATTAAGAAATGGAAGTCCCTCCATTAATACATTGCATATTGCGGCAGTAATTGGAGCTATTTATCTAGGATTATGGGGAGAAGCTGCGGGGCTTGTCGTTATTTTCTCTTTAGGTGAATTAATGGAATCATACGCATCAGATAAAGCCAGAAATGCAATTAGAGCATTAGTTGAATTAGCCCCTAGTGAAGCAACAGTCATTCGAAATGGTCGTCAAATGCGTATATTGACAGAACAAGTGGAAATCAGAGATATCGTTCTGGTACGTCCCGGAGAAAAAATACCAGTTGATGGTGTAGTCACTAAAGGTTCAACTACAGTTGATCAAGCTTCCATTACTGGAGAGTCAATACCTGTATCAAAACAATTAGGAGATGAGGTATTTGCTTCAACATTAAATGAACGTGGTGCATTGGAAATAGAAGTGACTAAACTTGCTCAAGATACAACCCTAGCCCAAATTATTAAATTAGTAGAGGGCGCACAAATGAAAAAAGGGAAAGGACAGCGGTTCAGTGAGAAATTTGGTGCCATTTACACGCCAGCCATGTTTGTATTAGCGATCATTGTGGCTATTGTACCTCCCCTTTTCTTTGGTCAACCTTTTGATGAATGGTTATATAGAGCTTTAGTGGTACTAGTCGTTTCTTGTTCTTGTGGATTAGTACTGTCTGTGCCAGTCGCAGTCGTTACTGGCATTGGAACGGCAGCTCGAAGTGGAGTAATGGTTAAAGGCGGTATTTATATAGAATCAGCTGGTAGTACTCAAGTTGTGGCATTTGATAAAACAGGAACCTTGACAGTTGGAAAGCCTTCGGTCACGGATCTTGTAACGGTATCAGACCTTTCAAATAAGCAATTATTGGAGATTGCTGGTGCGCTTGAAAAACAATCCGAACATCCTTTAGCTGATGCGATTATGGAAGAAACATTAAACAAAAAGATTACAATTCCAGATGTAGAAGAATTCGATTCACTTACAGGTCGTGGGGCAAAAGGTAAGATTAACGGAAATAATTACTACATTGGAAATCCACGCTTGTTTAACGAATTAAAAGTAAACATAAATAAAGACCACGTCATGCAAATTGAAAAGCTGCAAGGACAAGGGAAAACTGTCATGCTCTTAGGAACTGCCAATGAAGTACTTGGGATGATTGCAGTAGCTGATAGACCCAAAGAAAATGCAAAACAAGCTATTCAAAGTTTGAAAGAAGCTGGTGTGAAAAAGGTTGTTATGCTAACAGGTGATAATAGACTAACAGGTGAAGCAATTGGTAAAGAACTTGGCGTTGATGAAGTAAGAGCAGAACTCCTTCCAGAAGATAAGATTAACGCAGTGAAAGAATTGCAAAAACAGTATGGGCAGGTAGCGATGGTAGGAGATGGTGTAAATGATGCACCAGCACTGGCTCAGGCTGATGTAGGTATTGCAATGGGAGTTCAAGGAACAGACGTTGCACTAGAGACAGCAGATATTGCTTTAATGCAGGATAATTTAGATCAACTAGTATATACACTAAAATTAAGTAAAAAGACAGTTTCTAAAATAGACCAAAATATTGCTATTTCGTTAGCGATAGTTGCGTTCCTTGTTGTGACTGCCTTGATCGGAGTCATGCCTCTTACATTAGGTTTAATTATAAATGAAGGAAGTGCCTTGATTATCATTGCAAACGCAATGTTCCTTCGTAGATATCAATGGAAAAAAGAAGGTATAAGAACTAAAAACAATGCAAGTGATATTCCATTGACTAATGTAGAATAATCCAAAGAACTATGTGTAAAATAGTTGTCGGAAAGTAAAATAGTAGGGTAAGAAATTAAAGTAGACAAAAAGGAAGAAGACCCTTAATCTAGAGATAACCACAAATCCAGAAAAGAGGTCTTCTTATGAATCAAATTATAGCAGAAATTGCCAGTATATTAAAGGATTCTGAAACATTATTAGACAGTGAAATACGATTAGATCAATACCTTCCAAAAGTCATGTGTGAGCTGGTTTCCAAAGCAATCGAGATGATTGATTTGAAATTAATTCATACTTATAAAGAAAAAGGATACGATATACAGAAAACAATGAAACGTACCGTTCAGTTCTCATACGGGGCTGTTGAGATTAGGCGACGACGCATGAGAAAAGATGGCGAAAAAAGCATTGTACCATTAGATGAAGCCATCGGCTTAGAAGAGTATATTCGCTATTCACCTTTAGTTGAAATGAAAGCCGCTAAGGTTGCCTCCGATGGTGTGTATCGCAAGGCGGCTGATGCCATTAACCTCTTAACTCCGCTTCAAGTAAGTCATACAACCGTTCATAAAATGGTTCAAAAAACAGGTGAGAAAGTTCAAAAATGGACGGATGAAGCTCCGAGTCATATTGAAACACCCCAAAAAGAAAAAAGGAAAGTGCCTGTGCTGTTTATTGAAGGCGACGGGTTATTACTAAAAGGAAGAGGCGAGAAAAATCCTGAGCTTCATCGTGTTCAATTTCATGAAGGTGTGACGTACGTAGGAAAACAAAAGCGACCAGTCCTTATTGGATCCCAAGTTTTTGAAAGTACAGTATCTAGTAAAGAAGCCTTTAAACGAGCTGGGCAGTGGTTAGAAGCGATGTATGATATTCGGGAAACAATCATCGTATCCAACAGTGATGGCGGCAGCGGGTATGAAAAAGATAAATTTGAGCAGATTATTGGAAAATGCAAAAAGCATGAACACTTTAGAGATCCCTACCATGTGAATGAAAAAATAAACCAACGGTTAAGTTTTGATAAGCCTATGATTATTGAAATGAGAAAAGCTGTGAGTGCCTATGATAAAGAACGTGTTCTTAGCGTATTGGCGACGACAGAAAGTCGCATAGAAGATGAAGAAACAAGAACTGAGAAAGAAGAGCATCTCCGTCTATTAGGGGCTTATTTAGAACGCAATTGGGAAAGTATTTGTCCCTTGAAAATGCGAGACTTACCTGTCCAAAATGGAATAGGTATTTGTGAAAGTAATCATCGTCCCTACAGTTACCGTATGAAACGCCAAGGGCGTGGATTTTCAGCCAAAGGAGCTGGAAACTTAGCTTCCATTATTTCAGCTCGTAAAAACGGAACTCTTTTAGAAGCTTTGAGAGCGGAACTACCTGCATTTGAACAAACCATTGTCCCTGAATTTAAAGGGGCTGTTAGAGCTGTTTTGAAAAAGATTCATCGTCCTTCTATAGGGGTTAAAATGGGTGAAATAGCTAATTATAGTTCCACATCAAGTCCAATGGGACAACTGAAGAAAATGTTTGGGTAACGAAACACACAGAATGAGCAATTTTAATATTAAAATTGAAGAGTTACCATCTCTAGAGAAAAGTTTCCGCCAAAGTATTGACACATACAAATCACCACTATTACTTGACAAATGGAATCACCTAGTATAAAATACTAACTACCGGTAGTTAGTATTAAGGATGGTGAATTATGAAAACAAAAGATTTAATTATTGAAGAATTTATAAAATCCTTTGGTGAAAATGGATTTGAAGGAACTTCTGTTGACTATCTAGCAAAGCAAGTTGGCATAAAGAAAGGTTCTATTTATACCCACTATAGTGGAAAAAATGAAATATTTACTATTGCCTGTGAAAAAATACTAGATAAATGTATCGTTGCTATAAAACAATTGCTTGAAGTAGAGAGGGATAAACCATTAGATGAACAACTTTTTATTTTGCTTAAAACTGTCTGTCTAGAAAGTGATTTTTTAACCGCTGATGAGATAGCTTTCAGCAAGCGCGTTGCAATTTTATCTAGCAGTGAATTGTTGTCGCTTGTAGATAAATTATTAGCAAAATATGATAATTTTATTGACGACACAGTATCACGAATTTTTATTGATTGTGCTAAACAAAAAATGTTGGCAGAAGAAGAGATAACGTCTGCCATAAGTGTATATCGTATGTTGTTGGAAAACTTATATATTGATTCATTAGCAAATCAAAATTGTAATGAAAAATTGAATCATTTATGGAGATATTTTTGGAAAGGTGTTTGCAGTTAAAAATTAAATAAACTTGATTGGAGGTTTAATTTTGGAAATTATTAAGTATATTGGAGCAGCATTTTCAACTTGGTTCATAGGTTTTTTTCCTTATTTTGAAATTTATATTGCAATACCTGCAGGTTTTGCAGCCGGGCTAAATTGGTTTGACGCTTTTTTATGGGCTTCACTAGGAAATTGGATGGTTATTCCGTTTGTGGATATATGCTATGAATGGTTAATGAAATTTAATTTCATGAAAAAAATCATGGAAAAAAGTCTAAATGGAAAATGGGAGAATCGCATAGAAAAGCATGGTGCATGGGTTATACTTTTGTTAACTCCTTTAGCAGGTGTTTGGACAATAGGTGTTATTGCTAAAGCACTAAAGTTTAATCGAGCAAAACTTTGGATATATAGTGCAACTAGTGTTGGGATTACTGGATTAATTATTACGATATTAATTATAAATGGAATTACCCTGAATAATTCATAGTACCTTGTCAGAACAGGCATTTATCCCGCTTTGATAAGGTTTATCACTCTATTCCTTCTTCACCCGTTGGGTGAAGAAAAAAATATACAAAAAGAGCACACTCTATGTTATTGTAAAGTCGATCAAAACAACAAAAACAAGAGGTGTGCTCAATGTCAACTTTACAAGAAAAGCAACTACAATTCAATCCCCATTTGGTTATGTCAAACGATGGCGGTCAATTATCCAATGATTCCGGTCTCCTTTTACTCTTTGAATTTTTTCATAAGATCAAGTTCAAAGAGCTGGTTAACGAGTTATTGCATATTGACGATTCAAGAAACTATTGTACACATGACTATATTGATTTATTTATGCAGGTTCTTGTGCAGTTAATAGCCGGTTACTCAACGGATTCTTCAGCCAATTGGCTACGTCACGATCCAGTTTTTCAGCAGGGGCTAAATAAAACGACCTTAGGTTCACAGTCGATGGTTTCTCGTTTTATTCATCAACTGTCGGAGGAGAATATCGTTCAACTTCAATCAATTGCCAAGGCATTGACCACTATCTATATCGGCCAAAAAAATACACAGCATATGATCATTGACGTGGATTCTACTCACTCAGACACCTTCGGAAAACAAGAACAGACTGATTTCAATACTCACTACGGAACAACGGGTTATCATCCCTTAGTGGCTTTTGATGGACTGACTGGTCTGTTTCTGGGTGCCGAACTTCGTCCGGGCAATGTGTACACGTCTAACAATGCAGAAGTCTTTTTAGCAGACATCATCTCTCAACACAAACAGCACTCATGCGATATGTTTTTAACTGTCCGAGGGGACAGTGGCTTTGCCAAACCTGAGATCTATGAGTTATGCGAGCAAGAAAAAGTGAAGTATATTATTCGTTTAAAAGTCAATGCACGACTGAAGAACATGGCTCAACAAAAGTTCCTTTACGGACCAGATACAGACTTTACACATAAAGAATCACAGTATTTCAAGATTGATTATCAAGCTAAATCTTGGGAAACGGTTCGTAAAGTAGCTGTAAAGGCCACTCGAGAAGCTGGCGAACTCTTATTTACGACGTTTGAGTTTATCGTATCAAATTTCGTTGATATACCTGCCCAAACAGTGTACAAGCTCTACCAAAAGAGAGGGACAATGGAAAATTATATCAAAGAAATCAAACATGGTTTTTCCTTCGACAAGACCGATAGTTCAACGTTTCTTGCGAATCAGGCTCGCATGATGATGAGTTGTATTGCCTATACAGTCATTCATTTGATGAAAGAGCTAACATTCCCAGATAAAGAGAAAAAATCAACGGTGGCGACTATTCGGTTTAAAGTTTTCCACATTGCTGGAAGGCTGACACGACATGCGCGTAAAATAAAAGTCCGCTTGTCCACAGGTTACGTTTTCTCTTCACTGTTCTGGACAATATTGGAGAATATTCAACAGCTGGTTCTGTTGCATTAGCTACTCCAGAAGATCATATTAATTTTTTGACGATTGTAAGACCAAGGGGTCTTTATACTCTTTTTTCCATCTTTTTGTTTTCGATCTAATCGAGAAGGATATAAAGTGGCATGATAGACAGTTAATACTTAAAAATGTCTAAAAAAGCAGTGAGTTTAATAGAAATAGTTATCCACATTTAGAGGTATGAATAATTCAGGATTACTCCAAAGAAATGCAATTTGACATATGAATAATTACACTATATATTGTAATTGTGAAATGGAGGAGGAAATAATGGAAGAAAATTGTTATACACCTAAACCTCAGCTAACGGATCGTCCTTTGTTGGATATAGATTATGCGGAGGGATTGAGCGAAACGTTTAAAATCCTTTCAAACGGCACGAGGCTTCGGATATTACACGCAGTGAATCGAACACCAAACATATCCGTTACTGAGTTGGCTGAACAACTCGAAATGAAACCTCAAGCCATCTCTAACCAACTTCAACGATTAGATGATAAGGGCATTGTTCGTTCGTCTCGTGAGGGAAATTTTATTCGGTATCGAGTTGTTGATCTTTGTGTAACCAGCCTTTTACACGAAGGATGGTGCCTAACAGAAGATTTACCAAAATAGGAGGAGATTCAAAGTGGAAAAATGTGCACGCTCTAACTGTAATTGTCTTATTGGTGAGAACAAAGTAGAGGTTGATGGAAAAGTTTATTGTAATCAAGAATGTGCAGATCATTGTACTGATGAAGTTTGCGAGTGCAAAGATTGTAGCTGTGCAACTGCATAATTGAATAATAATGAAGGTTATCCTGTGCAACTATAGGATAACCTTTTTTGTACATAGGCTATCCAACGATAGGGTGCATTATTTAATGCAAACTCTACAAAAGGAATTTTCCAAACTATTTTCCTATCACCTATTGTATATGCTTTATGGGATGTTCTAAGAGCATTTGTGGTCACAAAAAATATTTAACAATTTTAATTTTGATATCAAATCTATACTTGAAAAACACGGAGTAGTAAAGGATGAACAATATGTCAGACTTATTATTACTACCAGATCTTAAAACAATAGAACCACCACAAGAAAATGAATCCGACATGATGTTTAAAGTGGAAGCAACTTTTCCACCAGTACGTTGCCCTCAATGTGGCTTTGACAGGCTATATAAACATACATCAAGAAAGCAACTAATCATGGATCTGCCTATTCGTTTAAAGCGAGTAGGATTACAATTAAACCGCAGACGTTATAAATGTCGTGAATGTGGCACAACTTTTTGGGAACGCCTTATATCCATTGACGAAAAGCGTAGTATGACTAAAAGGCTTATAAGGTCTATTGAAGAACAATCTCTGTCTAAGACCTTCGTAGACGTAGCTGAAAGTGTTGGTGTAGACGAGAAAACTGTTAGGAACATCTTTAAAGACTATGTGGCATTAAAAGAACGTGAATATCAGTTTGAAACTCCTAAATGGCTTGGTATTGACGAAATACACATTATCAAGAAACCTCGTCTTGTATTGACCAATGTAGAACGTAGAACTATATATGACATAAAACCCAATCGTAACAAAGATACGGTCATTCAACGCCTTTCTGAAATTAAAGACAATACATATATCGAATATGTCACAATGGATATGTGGAAGCCCTACAAAGACGCAGTTAATACAGTTATACCTCACGCTAAAGTAGTTGTAGATAAGTTTCATGTAGTCCGAATGGCTAATCAAGCCTTGGATAGTGTTAGGAAGTCTCTTAAAGCCAATATGACAGCCAAAGAAAGTCGTACCCTTATGCGTGAGAGGTATATCCTTCTTAAACGAAAGCATGACTTGAATGAACGAGATTCATTCCTTTTGGATACTTGGTTAAGTAATTTACCTGAACTAAAAGAAGCCTACGAACTTAAAGAAGAGTTCTACTTGATATGGGATACAGATGACCTTGAGCAAGCCAAAGATCGTTACAGGTATTGGAGACAATGCTGTTTATCCAGCAACTCTAAAAACGCCTATAAAGACCTATTAAGAGCCGTAGACAACTGGCAGGATGAAATCTTCAATTACTTTGATAAAAGGCTCACTAACGCTTATACAGAGTCTATAAATAGCATCATTAGGCAAGTAGAACGAATGGGTAGAGGGTACTCATTTGAAGCCTTACGAGCTAAAATAATTTTTAATGAAAAGCTCCATAAAAAGAGGAAGCCACGATTTAATTCAAGTGCATTCAGCAAAGCTATGTTATACGATAGTTTCAATTCGTATCAAATAACAGACCGAGACAAAACAGGCAACTATGGTGTAGATTTTTCCACACTTATTAAGAAATTGGAAAAGAGTAACTTATAGGCCCTTTTCCACCATAAAATCCGAATACCC
>NZ_QGGI01000032.1 GCF_003148465.1 Oceanotoga teriensis | reverse complement strand
TAACAATTTAATTATAACCTATGGAGGTAAATATCCCTTTTAACATCGTTTAAAATTACTTTAAATAAACGTTTTTAGAATTTAGAAAGATACTAGATATTAAAAATATAGGAGGTATATAAAATATGAATAATATTAAATATATTCTTAATGTATACAAAGCAAGATTTATAATATCATTAAAAATATATATAAGATATCCTATAAATTTTTTAATGAATTTTTTTATGCCTATAATGTGGATAGCTCCATTTTATTTTATGGGAAAAGGATTCACTAAAAATGGAAATCTTCCAGGATTTGAATATTATGCAGGAAACTCAGATTATATTGGATTTATAGTAGTTGGATATATAATATCTTCAATACTAATATCAACATTGTGGGGGATGGGTTTTTCAATTAAAGAAGAAATGCAACAAGGCGTTTTAGAATCTAATTGGTCAGCTCCAATAAACAAAATTCATTTAATAGTAGGAAAAAGTTTATACAATTACTTTATAACTTTTTTAGAAATAGTCATAACTATAATAGTATGTCACTTTGCATTCAATTTCAATATTAATGGAAATATGTTAAAAGCAATATTAATAATAATAATATCTATAATAGGTTTTTATGGATTAGGTATAATAATAGCAAGTTTAGTATTATTAGCCAAAAATGCAAATCCTATAATTGATATGTCAAATTCATTAATAAGCGGATTATCAGGTAGCTTTTTCCCCATAAAAGTATTTCCAAAAGGAATCTTATTTATATCATTATTAATACCTTTAACTTATGTATATGATACAACAAGATATTTTTTAATATCTCAAAAATCTTTATTCAATATAAAATTTGAAATAATAATATTAATAATAACTTCTTTATTACTTTTAATAATTGGAAATATTGTATTTAAAAAAATAGAAACAAAATGTTTAGAAGAAGGAAGATTATCTGGACATTAAATAAAAAAAAATAATGTATAATATTAATAATCCAATTGAAAGGGAGGGGCTAATTATGATAGTCACAACAACAAATTCTATTGATGGGAAAAAAATTATAGAGTATAAAGGTATAGTATTTGGCGAAGTAGTATCGGGTGTGAATTTTTTAAAAGACTTTGCTGCTGGATTAAGAGATTTTTTTGGTGGAAGATCTGGATCTTATGAAGGGGAATTAATAAGGGCAAGAGAAGATGCTATAAGAGAAATGGAAGCAAGAGCTTCACAACTCGGTGCAAATGCTGTAGTTGGAGTTGATATTGATTATGAAGTTTTAGGACAAGGTGGAAATATGTTAATGGTTACAGCTTCTGGCACGGCAGTTTATTGCGAATAATAAAAATAATTATAAAAATCCCCAATCATAAAAGATTGGGGATTTCTTTACAATTTATTTATCATATTCTTTATACCATTTTGGAGTTTTTCAGAAATATTTTTTAATTCATTCATTAAAATATTCAAATCTCTACCTTTATTAATTTCTTTAGCTTTTTTATGAAGCTCTTCATGCAATCTCAAGATTTCTTCCCATTCTTTTTCATACTCTTTTCTACATTTTACTATTTTTGAAAAAATACCAAAACTACATCTATTATGATCACTTTCAACTTCTATTTCTTCCCCTTCTATTATTTTTTGAAATGATTTAACCCATTTTTCATGAGCTTTTAAAGCCTTTTCAAACTCTCTTTTTTTCATATGATTATCAAATATATCAAAAGAAGATAACATCGAAATTAGATCTCCAACATTTTTTATAGTATTATCCGAAATATCTACTAAATATTCACTATCCTCAAGCATAATATCATTATTATCAAGAATTTCTTTAATACTATTTCTTATTTCATCAACCTTATCAGATGAATTTCGCATATTAGCACTTATCTCTTCAGCCGTTGCATTTGTTTCTTCAGTACTTGCAGAAAAATTCTCAACTATTTCATTCAAATCATTCATTTTCACATTCATATTTTCAAATTTCTGAAGAATCGATTTAGTTTCTGTCTCTGTGTTTTTTATCAACTCTGCAGTATCTTTATTAGAAACATTGGTTTTCTTAGATATTTCTACTAAATCTTTAATTATATTTGATATATTCTCAGTTGCTCTTTTACTTTCCTCAGCAAGACTTCTTATTTCATCTGCCACAACAGCAAATCCTTTTCCTGCTTCTCCAGCACGAGCTGCTTCTATTGCAGCATTCAATGCAAGTAAATTTGTTTGTTCTGTAATACTATCAATAGTTTCTAATATTTGCCTTATTCTTACAGAACTTTTCATCAAAATATCTGAATTTTCCATTGAAAGTTCCGATTTTTCAACAGCTGTAAAGAGCATTTCACTCATTTTTTCAATGGCCCTTACACCTTCATCAGAATTTTTAGATATATCATTAGAAATTTCACTAAGCCCTTGAGCCGATACTGCCTGTGAATCACTTGCAGTTGATAAATCTTGAACACTTTCATTAACCTGATGAATTCTTTCGGAAGTATCAATAGTATTTTCATTTATTAATGAAATCTTTTCTCTACTTTTAATTAAATTATTTTGACTTTTTTTAGAACTCCTTGTAAGAGTCGAACTTAAACTTCCCAAACCTTGTGCAAATTGTGTAATTCTTATCATTGATTTTCCAAGCTCATCAACAGATCTTTGAAGTGAAGAAGCTATTATTTTAAATTCATCATCATATTTCATATCCTCAAAATTAATTATCATATTACCCCTTGAAAACTCATCAACATTATTTTTTAAAAAATTTATCTGTTTAATTATTTTTTTAGAAATAATAAAAGAAAATATAACTATTATACCTAAAGCAATAAAACTTATAATTCCAGAATAAAAAATGGTATTCTTTTTAACCTCAACAATATTAGAATAATCTATTTTAGACCCTATATATCCTATTATTTCATCAGAAAAATCTCTTAGTGGAAGCATTACAAAAATATTATTTTTATCAACTTCATAATAATAAGGTTCTTCTTCTGATTTTATATACTGCTCATGGTTCAAAAACAAATCTATATCATAATTTTTATTTTCATAAATAATAAATCCTTCTGTCATATCACTTTTAAACACTTTAATAAATGAATCTCCTTCTACTTTATTCAGAAAAGTAGAATCAATGGCAAGACCCAATTCAGCCGTCCCAACATAATTATCTTCATAATAAACGGGTCTAACATATCTAAAACCAAGTCCCGCGACTCCAACTTCAAATCCTGAAACTGATTTCTTATTCTTTTCAACTTGAACTATAGTTTTACGAAATCCACTCAGATCATCCCCAAATTTTTCAGGTTTATGAAGTCGTAAAAAAGATCTAGCATTTTCATGAAATTGAAATTGAGCTATATTATTTTCGCTCAAAGTATTCCAAGAATCTTTTAAAATGTTCAAAAGATTATCTCTATCTTTTTCATAAAAAGATTTTAAAACTTTTTCATCAGCTAAAATAGAATCAAGAGTTCTTTTTAAAGACTCTTCAATATTATTAGATTCTGAATTAAAAGAAAAATCTATTTGTTTTATAAAATTTTCATTTTGAAAATCATATAATTTATTTTCAAAAAACAAAAAAATAATTATCACAAATATAAAACCTAAAACGACAAAAAGAGGTATAAACACACTTAACTTTGTTCTTATCTTCATATTTTTCGCCCCTTTTATATAATTATAGTTATATCGTATAACGATTATACAATGATAGTACATATTTGTCAATTATATTATACAACAAACGCTCAAATATTACAAATTAAACAAATTAATTACCAAAACAAATATAATAAGTTATTAAAACATTACTTAAAATGATATAAAAAAAGTCTGTAAAAATAAAATATGATACTTCTAAAGAAGTATCATATTAAATACATAATCATAAGATTTCTATAAAAAGTTATATACAAAAACACTCAAAAAACTAACAAAAGAAGTACTTAAAAGATTTACCATATTATTATCAAAAAAAGCATATCCTTTAACAAGTTTATTCTTTTTACCATTTGAAAATTCTTTTTCGGTATAAACTCCCATAGAATCTATATACAAACTTTGAAAAAGAATTCCCAATAAACTATCTAAAAAAGAGCCTATAAAACCACCAAAAGTAATTATTAAAAACATTTTTACAATTTCAAGAACTAAAAAATTTTTAAAAATTATAATATATCCAATCATAAATACAATACCAATAAAAAAAGAACCTATAAATGAAAAAAATAATCCTGTTAAAGTTACTCCTCCAGAAATACCTCTTTGCATTTTTTTTAATGTAAGTATATTTATTGGATCATGAGAACTTAAAACTCCAAGCTCTGAAGCCCATGTATCAGAATTAGCCGCGGCAAAAAAAACTCCATAAGCGACAAGAAACATATTATTTTTACTATAAAAATATAATATAGAATATATAATAGCAGGTAATGAATTGACTAAGACTTGTGTATAATCTCTTTTGGATGTTTTTTTATATAGTTTTTCAAAATCATTTTTTATATCTTTTTTAAATTTTGTAATTAAAGAAGAAGATACAAAAAAAGAAATCATAATTATAGAAAGATAAAATCCCCCAAATGTATATATCAAAGTCCCTACAAAAATTGCACATAAAGAACCGCTAAAAGTAAGCGAATTACTTTTATAAGCAATAATAGCTATGATAGAACTAAAAAATAGTCCAATAAAAAAATTCAACATAAATACACCTCTAAGAATATTTTATAAACTCTTTTAAATTCTCTCACATAATTATTTAATCTTTATATCAAAAAACTAAAAAAGTATTTAACCTTATTTATAACAAAAAAATAATTCTATTTATGAATGAAATATGTTCTAATTATTAATCAGGTGAACTTCATATTTTTCACAAAATTAACCTAAAAAGTTATTATAAACCCTTGACATAGACTTAACCTCATTATATATAATTTAAATGACTAAATAATACTTAAAAAAAATTAAAACATCATTATTATTAATATAATAATATATTTTTGACAGTCGTTTAATTTTATCCAAAATACTTTGGCATTTGGCAGGAGGTGTATGTCTTATGTTAAAAAGAAATAGAGTAGAATCTTATTCTGAATTGATTAACAAAATAGACAAAGAAGAAATGAAACATGTTTTCGAAGAAATGTTAAGAAGAATATAAAAGCTAATAAATAAAAGGGAGATTAAATTCTCCCTTTTATTTTATAAAATTTGTTATTATTTTTTTCTCTGCTTCTGGTTCTTTAACAGAAGATAATTCAAAATTTTTCAAAGTCCATATCATATTTTTTGCAAGAACTTTTATAATTTGTAATCCTTCAAGATCTTTATTTATATCTCCTGAATTTGTGCCGTATATAACATTCCAATAATTTGAACTTGGCACTATCATTTCCGAATAATTTATATAATTATAAAGTTGATTCAAAGCTGTCATCCCACCAGTTCTTCTTGTCACAACTAATGCAGAACCTACCTTATGTCTGAAAATATTTTTATTTGCTGTAGAAACATAAAAAACTCTATCTAAAAAAGATTTCATAGTTCCTGTAATTCCAGAAAAATGAACTGGTGAAGCTAATATTATCCCATCAGACTCTTTAATTTTTTGAATATATGTATTAACTTCATCATCAAAGACACATTTTTCATCTTTTGTCTTAAAACATGTTCCACATGAAATACAACCTCTAATAACTTTAGTTCCTATATTAACTATTTCAGTTTCTATACCATGTTTATTCAATTCATCAAAAAATATATTCAATACCTGATAGGTATTGCCTTTTAAATTAGGACTACCATTAAATCCAATTACTTTCATAATAAAACCTCCCATCTCATACAATTATAATATTAAAAATAAAAAATAATCATTAAAAAAAAATATATTTAATGTAAAGTCTCTTAATATACTTTACATTAATCATTTAATAGATATTTTTGATTAATTTTTTGTTATGGTTACTTACAAAAATAATTAACAGTAATTATTTAAGGTATAATATTTAAAGGCTTCAATATATTTTTTATTGTATATTTTATGGAGGGATTTTGATGAGTATTAACAAGAAAATTATTATATATTTTATTATTTTAGTACTACCAATATTTTTATTAATATTTTTTAATAATTTTAATCAATTGAAAGAAAAAAAAGATTTTTTGTCAGAAAACATGATCGAAAGTAATCTATTAATAAAGAATAATTTTGAAACTTATATATCAAATTATAAAACTATAGTAGATTTTTTATCAAAAAACATTAATTTGAAACAATCAATTGATGATAATACATACAAAAAATTTGCCAATAATTTATTAACGGATTATAAAAATTCTGATCCTAACATTTATTCTATAACTTATATACTTTCAGATAATACTAATATATCTGTACCAGAAGATACTAATAATATTGAAAATATAAAAAATACTATTTATAAAAAAACTATAAAAGATGAAGAAAATGTCTCCATATCTTCACCATACGTTTTATCAAATTATAAAACTATAATCTCAATATCAAAACCTGTAAAAAACAATAATAATATAGTGGGAATTATTTCTATAAATATAGATTTATCTTTATTAGAAAAAAATATTATTCCATACTTAAAAAATAACATCAATGTTTTTATAACGGATTCAAAAAATAATAAAATAATTTCCACGGAAAAAAACATAGATATAAATTTATTCGATGATAAAAATAACAAATCTAATTTTTTAATCACAAAAGATAATCAAAATACTTATATATTAACTAATTCAAAAATCACAAATTGGAATTTTTATACTTATATGAATATAAAAAATTCTTTTAAAGATGTCAGAATTAATTTTTTTACAAATTTAACATCAAATTTAATAATACTTATAGTAATGATATTTATAATATCATTTTTCATAAAAAAACAAATAATGATGCCTTTAAAAAATATCAGCCATACCATAAACGAATATAGTAAAGGCAATTTAACTAAAGAATACGAAATAAATAGCAAAGATGAAATCGGAATAATATCAAAAAGTTTAAATACTTTAAGGTATGATTATAAAAGATTTATAGAATTATTTAAAAATTCTGCTTTTCTTCTCGAATTTAATTCTAAAAATTTAAAAACACATACAGATAACTTAGATATATTTTCAAATTCTTTAAAAAGTAGTGTAGAAGAAATCTCTAATAATTCTGAAAATGTTTCAGCAAATGTAGAAGAAGTAAATTCTGGTATAGAAGAAATAACAGCTTCGGCAAACGCTATATCAAATGAAACAGGAGAATTAAAAAAAATAGCTATAAATACTGCTAAATCATCAAATGATGGAAAAGAAAATTTAAATTCAATAAAAGAAATGATTAAAGATTCATTAAAAGAATTCGAAATAACAAAATCGAATTCAGATAATTTAAAAAATAAAACTAATAATGTAGAATCAATAGTTGATAGTATAAGTTCTATAACACAACAAACAAACTTATTAGCTTTAAATGCCGCAATAGAAGCTGCACGTGCTGGAGAAGCAGGAAAAGGTTTTGCTGTTGTAGCATCAGAAATAAGAAATCTGGCAGAAGAATCAAACAAAGCTACTGAAGAAATCTCTAATATACTAAATGAACTTAAAAAAACTTCTGAAAAAGTAAATTTTTCAACAAATAATGCTTTAAATTCATTAAATGAAGTAAATCAAAAAATGTTAACTACGATAGAAAACTTCAAGACAATAGATATATTAATAAATTCTATGGAATTAAAAATAGAAAAATTAAATGAAAATTCTGAAAATCAAAGCTATTCTACAAGTGAAATAAGCTCTTCTATGGATAGTGTAACTCATTCTATAACAGAAATAGTAGATAAATTAAATGCTTTACTAAAAATATCAGATCAACAATTGAACATAAAAAATGAAATCTTTGAAACTTCCACAGGACTTCATAACTTATCAGATAGTCTTAATTTACAAGTTGAACATTTTAAAATATAAAAAAGATAGAGTATATAAAATATATACTCTATCTTTAAAAATATATGTTATAATTATCACAGAATTAACTTATAAAAAAAGTTTAAAAAAAATCAAAATATCCTTATAAAATAAAATTTTGGAGGATTAAATATGAAAATTATAAGACATAATAATGCAAAAGACTTTTATACTAAAGTAAAAAAGCACCTTATAAAATATGAAGCTTTAAACAATCTTCCTATAGGAATAATCTTATCTGCTTTTGAAAAAAGTTTTTATGATGATCAAATATTTGCATATATAGAAAATAATTCAAAAATTGAAATTATACTAATAAAAACTATTGATAGATTAGTTTTATATTCAGAAAATCCGCCTACAGAACAAAGTTGTTCTATATTATCAGACTTTTTAATAGATGAAGATTTTTTAATAAGTGGTGTAATCGGTCCTTCTTCTGTCATAAAACCATTTAATAAAATTTGGCAAAGAAAAAAAAATTGTTCTATTAAACTAACTATGAATCAAGGAATATATAAACTTCAAAAATTAAACCATATTGAAATATCTGAAGGTAACTTAAGATTAGCTGAAAAAAATGATATAAACACAATATCTAAGTGGATCATTGACTTTTCTGAAGAAGCTTTAGAAAAAATAACTCATAAAAAAGCTTATGAATTAGCAGAAAATAGTATAGATAATAAAAGACTTTTTTTATGGGAGTACAAAAACAATCCAGTTTCAATGGCAAAAAAAACAAGGCCCACAGAAAATGGCTATGCAATAAACCTCGTATACACTCCTAAAAAATTTAGAAATCAAGGGTTTGCTTCTTCATGTGTATCAAAATTAAGCGAAAAAATATTAAATGAAGGATATAAATTTACTTCACTATATACAGATATGTCAAATAAAACTTCAAATGGTATATATAAAAAAATAGGTTATAAATACATAGGCGATTCAGTTGTGTTTGATTTTATATATAAGTAATAGTTATATATTAACTATTACTTTTTTTTACCTATATAAAGCATGTGTTCACTGGAAGCCCAAGTTAAAGGATCTGTTGATGTCTTATATATAATATCAATCCACTTTTCAAATGTACTTTCATCAAGATTGTTTAATTTTTCTTCCTGTAAAGCTGATAAACCTTCAATAGCAGTCAATTTTAATTCATTTATTAAGAATAAATCCATAAAAGGTCTTATATCATGTGGATTTATAAAATATGCATCAGTAAATCCTAAATTGAGATCATCAGATATATTTTTTCCATCTTTTAAATAATTCAACAAATCTTCTGAAGTCTTTATGTTTTCCGGATATTTTTTCAAGCAATCTATTATAGGAGCATATGAACTTATAAATGAAACAAATAAAATCCCTCCTCTTTTAAGAACTCTCAAAGATTCATTTATAGACTCTCTCCTATTTTCAACTTCCATTATATGATACATAGGCCCCATATTCAAAACTACATCATAACTTTCATCTTCTATCATATTCAAATTTATTGCATCTGTATTTATAAATTTTTCAATTTCAACATTGAAATGTTCAGCTTTTTTCTTGGCAAAAATCAAATTATTTTCGGATATATCAACACATGTAACTTTATGACCTAATTGAGATAAATAGATACTATACCTTCCCGGACCAGATCCAATATCTAAAATTCTTGAATTATTCTTAATATATTTTTTCATGTTTCTTTTAGTAATTTCAAATTCAATCTTATGTTTATCGAGTCTCATCCATTCTTTTTCTACAAAATCATCATAATATTTTCTTATTTTTTTCATATTATCCCCCTCATATCAAAAACATAAGATTATATTATTTTTTTAATCACTTTTTCTATATTATCTTTTCTTATATTTTCAACAGATTCATTAACTTTTGCAACTTTTTTTATTATAAATTTTTCAAAGAAATTCATCTTATTAAAATCATAGCAATATCCTGCATACTCTATCATATCTATTTTATCTAAATTATTTCTTATATTATTTTCTACAAACTCTTGAAATTTTTCTTCAAATCCAGAAACAACTAAAAAATAAATTTTTTGTTCAGAATTTTTATTAAGTAAAAGATTTTCAGAAAACTTAATAAATTCTTTATTCATAGTACCTGCATAAACAGAAGATATCAATATAATATTTTCATAATCATTTTGATTGATTTCTAAACCTTTTTTTATTTTTTCAATTTGTATTTCTGTATCAACACTATCTTTTATATAATTCGCAATTTTTTCACCAGTTCCTTTTTTACTCGAATAAATTATTAAAGATTTCATATTATCCCTCCAAATTCATATCTATTATTTTATATTTTTAATAAAAAATAAATAATCATACCCATTATTTATTATACACTAAAAAAATAAAATAAAACTTCTTTTTTGTGAATTATTACTCATCTTAATATAAAAAACATTTAAAAGTAATAAAAAATTAATTTTATCCTCTTATAATTAAAATAAATTATTTAATAATTTATTAACATTTTATTATTCTTGTTATAAAATTCTCAAATGAAATTTAAAAGGGGGTGAAATTATGCAGTCTTTTTATGAAATTGAATTAATAGAAGAACTTCATAATCTTCAAGATACTTACGGTTATATTCCAGAAGAAGATATAATAAGAGTAGCAAAAAAACATGAAATACCTAAAGCCCATTTATATGGAATTATAAGTTTTTATTCTATGTTTTATTTAAAACCAACAGGTAAATATATAATAAGAATTTGTGATAGTGTTTCATGCAGAATTAAAGACTCAAAAAACATCTTAAAAACTATAAAAAATTATTTAAAAATCGATGAAGGAGAAACAACTGAAGATAAAAAATTTACTCTTGAAGTTGTAGAATGTTTAGGTCATTGTGGGGAAGGACCTGTTATGTCTATAAATGGACATTATTATAAGTATCTAACTAAAGATAAAGTTTTAGAAATACTAAAATCTTTAAATTAGGAAGTGATACTATGGAAAAAATCTTTTTAAAATCTGATATCAATTTAAAATATGAAAATTACCCTTTTGAAGGATTAAAAAAATCTTTAAAAATTTTACCTGATGATGTAGTAAAAAAAATAAAAAAATCTACCCTAAAAGGTAGGGGAGGAGCAGGATTTCCAACGGGTTTAAAATGGGAATTTTCAAATAAAATTGATTCTGACATAAAAATTGTAATATGTAACGGAGATGAAGGAGAACCTGGAACTTTTAAAGATAGATATTTGATGGAAAATATGCCGTTTAAAGTAATTGAAGGTATATTAATATGTGGATATGCAACAAAATCAAGATATGGTTATATTTACATAAGAGGAGAATATGATCTTGCAATAAAAAAAATAAAAAGAACTATAGAAAAAATGTATAAAAATAACTTAATTGGTAATAATATACTTGGAAGTAATTTTTCTTTTGATTTAAAAGTAATACGTGGTGCTGGGGCTTATGTATGTGGAGATGAAACATCATTAATAAATTCAATTGAAGGTAAAAGAGGTATATCAAGAATTAAACCGCCCTTACCTATAAATAAAGGATTATATGATAAACCAACCGTTGTAAATAATGTTGAAACACTTTGCACATGTGCCGAAATAATGAAATATGAAAATGATATTTTTTTAGAAATGGGAACCTCAAATAGCAGAGGAACTAAATTAGTATCTGTAAGTGGTGATATATACGAAAGTGGTGTATATGAAGTTGAATTCGGTAAAAATACTATAAACGACATAATAAAAATGTGTGGTGGCATAATAGGAAAAGAAATAGGAATGATTATTCCAGGTGGAATTGCAACCGAATGTTTAATAAAAGAAGAATTAAACACTTTATATACCTATGAAGATTTAGAAAAAATAGGTAGTTCAATAGGTTCAGGTGGAATGATAATAATAAATAATGAGAAAAATATTTTTGAAATACTCAAAAATGTTTCCGATTTTTTCAAAAATGAAACTTGTGGAACTTGTTTCCCTTGTAGAGAAGGAAATAAAAATATAAATATAATATTAGAAAATTCTATAAAAAATAATACCATATCTAAAGAAAAAATTGAAATAATAAGTGAAATAAAGCAAGCAATAGGTTTAGCTTCAAGATGTGGTTTTGGTCAATCTTCTGTCAATTTAATTTTATCCATTTTAAATAAGAAGGTGAAAAATCATGAGTATCAACATTAAAATAAATAATAGATCTTATACCTTCAATGATAAAATAACAATTTTACAAGCTGCAAAAAAAGCAAATATAAAAATTCCAACTTTATGTTTTAATGAAAAATTAGCTCCTTATGGAAGTTGTCGATTATGTTCAGTTGAAGTTGAAAATAAAAAAAATCTAATGCCTGCTTGTGTTACTTTAATTGAAGATGGAATGAATATAAAAACTCATTCTAAAAAAGTAAGGCATGTAAGAAAAGTAATAATGGAACTAATAATTGCTTCACATGATATAAATTGTAGTTCAAATTGTTTAAACTGTTCAAGAGCTAATTCATGCGAAATAAGAAAAATATCAGATGAAATAGGTATAAGAGAAATTAGAATACCTCCTATAAACAAAAAACAACCTGTAGATAAAAGTAGTTTTTCAATAATAAGAGATCCACAAAAATGTATAATTTGCAATAGATGTGTTAGGAAATGTTCTGAAATTCAAAATATAAATATATTAACAATAGCTAATAGAGGACCAGAAACCCATGTGACAACTTTTATGGATAAAGGAATGGGAAATGTTGAATGCACAAATTGTGGTCAATGTATATTAGAATGTCCTACTGGTGCTTTACATGAAGTATATCATATAGATCAAGTTTGGGAGGCAATAGAATCTAATCAGTACTTTACAATAGTTCAAACAGCTCCTGCAGTAAGAGTAGCCATTTCAGAAGAATTTAATGAAAAATCAGGAAAAATTTCTCCTTATCAGATGGTTGAAGGATTAAAATTACTCGGATTTGATAAAGTTTTTGATACAAATTTTGCAGCTGATTTAACAATAATGGAAGAAGGATATGAGTTTATAGACCGTTTAAAAAACGAAAAAGACCTTCCATTAATGACTTCTTGTAGCCCTGGATGGATAAAATTCGTAGAACATAATTATCCC
Source organism: Oceanotoga teriensis (assembly GCF_003148465.1). NCBI lineage: Bacteria > Thermotogati > Thermotogota > Thermotogae > Petrotogales > Petrotogaceae > Oceanotoga > Oceanotoga teriensis. The sequence continues at coordinate 1,372 of NZ_QGGI01000032.1, read as the reverse complement.
GAATTCATAAAAAATCTTTCTTCATGTAAATCTCCACAACAAATGTTTGGAGCAATAGCAAAAACATATTTTGCAGAAAAAAATGATATTTCGAAAGATAAAATAAAAGTTATTTCTATAATGCCTTGTACTGCAAAAAAATATGAGATGCAGAGAAAAGAAATGATAAATGATGTAGATTATGTTCTAACTACAAGAGAATTGGCAAAAATGTTTAAACATGCTGGTATAGATCTATGTAATTTAAAAGAATCTCTTTATGATGAACCGCTTGGAGAATCTTCAGGTGCTGCAGTAATATTTGGAGCAAGCGGAGGAGTTATGGAAGCTGCACTTAGAACCTCTTATGAAGTAATAACTGGATTAGAACTCGAAAAAATAGATTTTCATGATTTAAGAGGTATTAAAGGCATTAAAGAAGCCGAAGTAAAAATTGCAAATAAAAATATAAAAATAGCCATCGTAAATGGACTTGGAAATGCCAGAACTATTTTAGAAAAAATAAAAAATGGTGAAAAACAATATCATTTTATAGAATTCATGGCTTGTCCAGGAGGCTGTATAGGTGGCGGTGGCCAGCCAATTCCAACAGATGAGAATACTTTAATTGAAAGAATGACTGCGATTTATGATATAGACAAAAATAGTGAATACAGAAAATCTCATGAAAACCCTTCAATAAAAAAACTTTATAAGGAATATTTAGATCATCCGAATAGCGAAAAATCTCATGAATTATTACATACACATTATACTTCAAGATCTTAATTATAAAATCAGACTAAAATTAAAAACTTTAGTCTGATGTCTTTTTATTTAATCAAAAAAATTACCTGTATAAAAATTTTCATTATCAAGTTTTTTTGCAGTCATTTTAAATATAACATTACCATCTGGGCAAACAATATTTTTACTATATTTACTATTTCCACCGATATTTATTAAATCGCCACCACTTCTGACTGCTTCCATAATAGGAAACATAATAGTCATTACTTTTGAACAAATACCTTGACCATTTGAGTTTACAGGACAACCATATGTACAAGTATATATATCACCAATTTCTTCACCATTTCTACAATATCTCTCTGTTTTATTTCCACGTAAAAAACCTATTACTTCAATTTCCCATTCATATTCTTCATCATACCATTTTTTCATAATCCATCTCCTTAAAAATATTATGTTTTTAAAAGATTTTATAATTTCCTTTATAAATATTATACTGTAATATTCTTATATTATATGATATTATATTAATATATTTATATATTGGAGTGATAAAAATGCCAGATATGTTAGTAAAGCTATACAATCTTGAAGAAAAAAAAGAATATAAAGATGAGTTATTAAAAAAAGGAATAATGAT
>NZ_QGGI01000031.1 GCF_003148465.1 Oceanotoga teriensis | reverse complement strand
TAACTACTACCATATTTTATGTTTATTAATTTTTTAATAAATAAAATTTCTTTCATTATTTATTATCTTTTATATTTTTTTGTTTTTTTTAATTTCTATGAATTATCATGAAATATTCACTTAAGCGTATTTTATAGAGGGAGGATTTATATGAATTTTAAATATAAATGGTGGGGAAAAGGTGATTTAGATGCCAGTTTCGGACTATTTTTTGATGGTTTTTCTAAAATTTTTACTGCAGTTGGTATAATGCTTTTTGTTTTTGGAATGCCTGTATCACTTGTAATAGGAAAGATGCTTCCAGCAATAGGATTAATAAGCTTTTTAGGTAACTTTTGGTATTTTTATGAAGCAAAAGAATTGGCCAAAAAAGAAAAAAGACATGATGTAACTTCACAACCATTTGGAATTGGTGGGCCTATTACTTTAAGCTGGATTTTTTTAATTATGGGACCAGTTTACTGGAAAACAGGAGATTCAAATCTTGCTTTTCAAGTTGGATTAGCAGCTGGTTTTATTGGTGGATTAATAGAAATTTTGGGTGCTTTTATTGGGAATTTTTTAATTGATTTTATTCCAAAAAGTGCTCTATTAGGAAATCTTGCTTCTGGAGCTTTTGTTTGGCTATCTATTTCTGGGATCCTTGTTGTTTTTAATAAACCAGAAATAGCTGTTTTACCACTTTTAATAGTAATTATGAGTTATCTCGGAAATTTCAATTTAAAAATAAAAATTCCTGCTGGTATTTTAGCAATTATTTTAGGAACTTTTATAAGTTGGGCAAACGGTTATATGAATTTTGATAAATTAATAACTTCTTTTAATTATATTGGATTCTATACACCAAATTTTTTTATTAAAGATATTTTTATTGGATTAAAAGAAATAAATTCTTATTTACCAGTAATAATACCTCTTCAAATAGCAAATTTTTTAACTACTCTTCAAGGAGTTGAAAGTGCTAAATTAGCTGGTGATTCTTATCCTCAAAAAAGATCTATGTTAATGGATGGTTTATTCACATTAATTGGAAGTTTAATAGGAAACCCATTTCCAACAACTGTTTATTATGGTCATCCTGGTTGGAAATCTATAGATGCAAGAGCTGGTTATTCTTTAGTTGTAGGAATCACCTATTTATTAATTGGATTTACCGGTATTTCAGGTGTAATGATGAATATAATTCCTTATGAAGTGGTAATGATTCTTTTAATATTTGTAGGTTTAACTGTCACTGTTGATACTTTTGAAAAAATAGATAAAAAATATTTTAGTGTTATTTTAATTTCTTTATTACCAATAGTAGCTGAATTAATTAAAACCTTAGTAAATTCTGCAATAAATTCTACTGGTATTGATATAAATTCTATTCCCGTTGAAAATTTTCAAAATTTTAATCTTCCAATGAATGGATTAAATATTCTAGGTAGTGGAGCATTTTTATCAAGTTTATTAATTGCTTGTTGGCTTGCTTGTTTAATAGATAAAGATCATAAAAAAGCTTTTTTGTTTGGATTAATTTTAAGCTTCTGTTCTTGTATAGGTTTAATTCATAATGATAAAATAGCTTTTTTACCAAAACAAGGCTTATATATATCTATAAGTTATTTAATAATATCATTATTTTCATTTAAAATAATTATCTCAAAATTTAAATGTCCTTTAAAAAAGGAAAAGGAGGAAAAAACAAATGCTTAGCGTAAATGAAAGATCTTTCGAATTAGTAAAAAAACTTTTATCAGATCCAGAAAAATATAAAATAAATATTCATAAGATAAAAGAAGCCACAATTATTGATTGCGGTGTAAATGTTTGTGGTAGTTGGGAATGTGCTAAATTAATGACTGAAATTCTTTATGGTGGATTAAACAAAATAAATTATGAAACTTTTCCATTAGCAATTGATGATGTATATTATAATGCTGTACATGTTTACTCCGATTATGTAGTTTTACAGCAGGCAGGTTGTAATATTTCTGGTTGGGAATTAAAACCTGGTAAATTCGCACCTGTTTTAGCTGGTCCTGGAAGACTTATTTCAAGAAAAGATAATGATTGGTTTAAAAAATATTCTGATTACTCTGATAAATATCATAAAGCTATTTTGACCGCTGAAATGAGTAGAATTCCTTCTGAAAATGAAGTAATAGATCTAATAGAAGCAAGTGGAGTTGAAGCAAAAGATGTTTATATTCTTGTTGCTTCAAGTGGAAGTATTGCATGTTCAGTAGAAGTTTCTGCAAGAATTATAGAACAATCTTTACATAGACTAAAAGAAGAAGGTTTTAATTTAAAAAATATTATTGAAGCGCATGGTTTTTGTGTAATACCGCCTGTAGTAAAAGATGATTTATTAGCAATGGGTAGACTAAATGATTGTTTAATTTATGGTGGACAGTGTACTTTTACTGTTGATTGTGAAGATATAGAAATAAGTTCAATAATAAATAAAATAACTTCTGATAAATGTAAATCATATGGGGCAATGTTTAAGGATATATATGAAGAAAATGGATGTGATTTTTACAAAGTTCCTATGGAAATGTATTCTCCAGCTAAAGTAGTTATTATAAATCAGAAAACAGGTAAAATCTTTAAATCTGGAAAAATAAATGTTGAAATACTTTCTAAATCTTTTAACTTTTTTAAATAATGAGGTGTTTTTATGAAAACTTTGATTTTTTTTGGTTCAGCAAGAAAAAATGGCCATACTAAACAAATGTTAGATGTTTTAACTGATCAATTAGATCATGAATTTGAAATAATAGATGCTTATAACACTCATGTATCTCCTTGTAAAGATTGTAGATTCTGTTGGCATAAAAAAAATTGTGCGATAAAAGATGATATGCAAGAGATCTACAAAAAAATTGAAGAAGCAAACAATATTGTTTTTGCTTCACCAATGTATTTTCATACAGTAACTGGTCCATTAAAAATAATAATCGATAGATTACAAGTTTATTGGGCAAGTCATGTAAGAAAGGATAAACCTGATCATTTTTTAAGAAAAGGTGCAATTATAATGGTTGGAGGCGCTCCAGATTTTGATATTCAATTTGATGCCGGTAATCAAGTTCTTTCTAATGTATTAAAAGATTTAGATTCTAATTTAATAGGCTCAGTTACCCTTTCAAATTCTGATAGAGATTCTATAGAGTCAAAGCCATTTTTAAAAGATGAATTAAAACAATTAGCTCAAAAATTAAATATTGAATAAGAGGTGTTATTAATGCGTTTAAAAGATAAAGTAATAATAATTACAGGAGCAAGCTCTGGTATTGGTGAAGGAATAGCTAAACGTTTCATAGAAGAAGGAGCAAAAATAGTTGGCTGTGGCATAGAAGAAAATTTAAATTTTAAACATGATAATGCCATTTATGTAAAAGCTAATTTAACTAAATTTGAAGAAACCCAAAATGTTGTTAATAAAGCCTTAGAAAAATTTGGTAAAATTAATGGTTTAGTTAATTGTGCTGGTATTACTTTAATTGGAAGTCTTGAAACTAGTTCTGTTGAAGATTTTTCAAAACAATTAGATGTAAATGTAAAAGGTGTTTTCCATATGTGTAAAGCAGCTATTAAAGAATTAAAAAAACAAAAAAATTCTGCAATTGTTAATATTGGTTCTGACCTTGGAGTTAGACCTATACCAGAAAGAATTGGCTATTGTCCAAGTAAAGCCGCAGTAATTATGTTAACAAAATGTATTGCAGCTGAATATGCACCTAATGTAAGAGCTAATTGTTTACTTCCTGGTCTAGTAGAAACACCTATGATCAAATTTAGATTTGAAGAATCAGAAGATCCAGATGCTTTAAGAGCTGAATATGCTAAGATTTATCCTATGAATAGAATGGGAACTCTTGAAGATATGGCCAATACTGCTTTATTTTTAATAAGTGAAGAAAGTTCGTTTATTACAGGTGAAAAAATAGGTGTTTGTGGCGGAAGTTTAATATAAATATTAAAATACTGTCATTTATATAAATGACAGTATTTCCAAAAATAGGAGGTTTTTTATGGCTACTAAACTTGAAAAGATGTTGATGTTAGAAAAGGATATAAAATTAAATAAAATATATGAAAGTAATGATTTAAAAGATTTTTCATTAAAAATAATGAATTGTGAAAAAATAAATAAAGTATATGGCAATTTAACTTTTGAAAAAGCTCATGAAGATAGGCCATATACTTTTACTTCACTTGTAACTTCTATTGATGGTAGAATAGCTTTCTCTGATGCTCCACAAGGGCCTTTAATTTCAAGAAAAAATAATTATGCTGGAAATGGCGGTCTTGCTGATTGGTGGATATTAAATATGTTAAGATCCGTTTGTGATGCTGTAATACTTGGTGCCGGTACTATGAAAGCAGAATCTGATTATACATGTCATGTATTTGATCAAGATCTTGAAAATGCAAGAATTAAAAATAATTTAAATCCAGTACCATGGAATATTATTACTTCTATAGATGGAAAAGATATTCCATTCGATCATAGAATGTTTAAAGAAAGTGAAATTCCTTTAATAATAAGTTCTTCGTCAAAAGCTTTAAATCATATAAAAGAAAATATAAATAATGACTATATAGTTATAGGTCCTTTAAATTCAAAAGAAGATATAAATAATACTTTAATAGAAAAAATGAATAATTCAAAAAATAAAGTAATCATTATAATTACTGGAAAAAATGCTCCAGATTCTCATGTATTATTCTATTTATTAAAAAAATTTGGAATAGATAGATTATTAATTGAAACTCCTTCTTATATGCATTATTTAGTAAGTGAGAAACTTATGGATGAATTATTTTTTAATTATTCTTGTTTGTATATAGGTGGTAAAGCTTTAACAATTGGTCAATATGGAAAAGAATTTACTTCTGAATGTCATCCACATACAAAAATGTTATCAATTCATTCTCATAATGATCACTTTTTTTATTTCAGACATAGGTTAATTTATAATTAATATTAATGGGAGGTTCTAATTTATGAGTACTTTAAAAAGGCCTTTATTTGTAAAGAGTGATATTGATGCAGCTTTTGGAGTTTTTTTTGATGGCTTTACAAAAGTCATTGCTGGAGTTGCTATTATGATTGGAAGTATTGGACTTTCATCTAAAGTTGTTTTTGGAACTATACTTCCTGGACTTGGTTTTGGAGTTCTTCTCCTTCATGTTTTTACATGGTGGCTTGGAAATAAAACATCAAAAAAAACAAATAATACCTCAATAGTCGCTATACCAGCGGGTATTACAGCTGGAAGATTTTTTATTTGGTTATTTGCTATAATGCTTCCAACTTATATTTCAACAAAAGATGCAACTTTAGCTTTAGGTGTTGGTCTAGCTGCCAATATAATTAGCTCATTATTAACAATTGTTTTAAGTTTTTTTGAAAAGGCTATAGTTAATTCTATTCCCTCTGCCGCATTATTTGGTACACTTGCCGGAGGTGGAGTAACTTGGCTTATACTTGCTTCATTAAAAGATATGTTTGTAACTCCTTTAATAGCTTTAGTTTGTTTTTTTGTTTTATTAGTTCTATATACTTCAAATATTAAGACAAAACTTTCACCAGTATTGATATCTATTTTAGTCGGAGTTATTTTAGGGTTTTCTACTAAAAATATAACTATTAAAAATATTACAGATTCATTCTCAAGTTTGAGTTTCAATATTCCTTTTATACAAATAAACTATATTTTAAAAGGGTTTAGTGTAGTTTTACAATTTCTACCAATAATTATAGCTTTTACTGTAACAGAATTTGTAACAGCACTACAGGGAGTTGAACAAGCTAAAGTTGCTGGTGATGTTTATGATGGAAAAAAGACAATTATAGGAGTTTCTATCATGTCTGTAATTTCAGCACTTTTTGGAAACCCATTTTGTTTTTCTGTATGGTGGGGTCATGGTACATGGAAAGATATTAAAGCTTCAACAGGTTATAGTTTAATTGTTGGAATTAGTTATTTTATTTTATGTTCGACAGGTCTCGTAGCAATTGTAACAGCTGTAATTCCAACTGCTGCAGTATTACCTATTTTAATCTTTGTGGGTATGACTTCTCTAGCTGGAGCATTTCAAAATGAAGATAAAAAATATTTTTCTTTAATGTCTATCGCAATTGCGGTTCCAATTATAGAATATATTGGAAATATTGCAGGTGATGCAATGCCTAATTCTTTATTTATACTTGCAAAAGGGGCGCCTTTAATAGCTTTAGCTTGGACAAGTATATTAGTTTTTTGTTCAGAATCTAAATTTAAAAATGCTATAATAACTTGTTTTATATCAGCTGGAGCTGCTTTCATAGGATTAATTCATTCACCTTCATTAAAAATAAATGCAAATCTTGAAATAACTATTGCTTATTTAATAACAGCATTTATACTTTTTATTTTTAATTTTAAAAAAGAAAAAATATAAAAAGGCAGATTAAATCTGCCTTTTTTAAAAATTTAATATAGTTTTATAAAATTGTTCTTTTGTATAAGTTAAAGCTCCTTTTAATGAAGATATTTCTCCAACTTTTGAAACAGCTATATCTTGAAAATTTGTAATTGGAAGAACTATTCTTTTTTCAAGATCTGGTATTAATTCAGGTAATTTTTCAAAAATTATTGAGTTTATAACTATTAATTCAGGATTTAAAATATATATAAGATTCGTGAGACCTATTGATAAATTATCTAAAAAATCATTTAATATTAAAATAGAATCTTTATCCTGTTTTTTAACAAGATTTATAAAATCAGATATAGTTTGAACGTCTTTTTTTAATCTAATTTTTTGAATTATTGCAGAGTTAGAGCAATACATTTCTAAACAACCTCTTTTGCCACATACACATTTTTCTCCATCATGATTTATAACATGATGACCTATTGCATTAGCAAAGCCTAAAAATCCTCTTATTATTTGACCATTAGATATAATCCCTGAAGTTATTACTTCATCTATATTTATAACTATCAAATCTTTTAAGTTTTTATAATATTCATATTCAGCCATCGCAGAAAAATTACCATCATTATCAACAAAAACAGGTATTTTATATTTTTCTTCAAGTAATGCTTTTATATTTATATTTCTCCAACCTAACTTAGGTATTAATCTTATTATTCCATTTAAATCAACAACTCCTCTTACAGATACTCCTATTCCTATTATTCCATACTTCTTTTTAGGCAATTTCTTTATAGTTTCATCTAAAAAATTACATAGATAGTTATATGTATTATAAAAATTTTCATCTATTATATTTAAATATTTTTTTTGAATTATATTATTTCCAATATCTGATATTATAAATTCTATATGTGTTATATTTATATCTATTGAAAATATATATCCTATATCTTCTTTTAACATTAAAATAATCGGTCTTCTACCACCATTTGAATCACCTATTTCCGTTTCTTCTATAAGTTCAAGTTCAATTAATTCTTTAACTATAGTAGAAACTGTAGCTTTATTTAAGCCTGTATTATTAGCTATTTCAGCTCTCGATATTTTTTGTTCTTTATTTATTAAGTTTAAAATTGTTAATCTATTTATAACCCTAATATCCTTTGTTTCCCTTATTTTCATAACAACACCTCTTATAAAAATTATTATATTTACTAAATTATTGTAACATATATATAAATTGTTTTAGTAAATAAATTGTAAAAAAAATCCTGAGATATTATCGTTAATATTCTCAGGATTTTATTTAAGTTCTTTTAAAATAACTATCAATTTTACTAAAGTTTATTTCCATAGTTATAGGTCTACCATGTGGGCAAGTTAAAAGATTATATTTTTTTATATCTTCTAACAACTTATCAGCTCCTAAAAAGTCATCTCCTGTTTTAACAGCTGCTCTACACGACATTGTTGCTATTGTATCATCATAAATATTATCAATTGAATCTATACCTTTTAATCTTATTAAATTAGCCATATCCAAAATTAAAGAATTTATATCTTTAACTTTCATATTTCCAGGAGTAGAATTAATCTTAATTTTATTTTCTTCTAATATTTCTAATCCTATTCCCATTTTATCGAAATAAACTATATTTTCTTTAATTATTTCATAAGTTATATTATCAAATTGGATAATTTCAGGTATTAAAATCATTTTTTTATTTATTCTGCCTTCATTTATAAACTGTTCTTTAAGCTTTTCAAATATAACTCTTTCATGAGCAGCATGAAAATCTATTAAAAAAAGTTTCTCAAGGCTTTCAGCAATAATATATCTTTGATTTGATATACCAATTATTCTTATATTGTAGTTTATATTATTTTCATTTTTAATTTCATAATTTTTATTTTCTGATAATTTATCAAAATTATAAAGTTTTTCTTTTTTTATATCATAATTTATTTTACTATTATAATTATCTATTTTTTTCTTATATTCAAAACTATTATCATTATTTTCTTCTAAATACTCTATATTTTTTTTATTTGGGATATTTTCATTTAAAATATATTCTTTATTGTATGATTTTTCAATTTTTTCATTTGGAGATTTTTCTTCTTTAATATAATAATTATTTATCTCATTTTGATCATTAAAAGATTTTTCAACAAAATTTATTTCAAATTTTGTCTGTTCATTTAAAGAATCTCTTATAGCTCCTTTTATTATATTCATTACTGATGTATTATCAGAAAATTTAACTTCAAGTTTTTGAGGGTGCACATTAACATCGACTTCATCAGGAGATATTTCTACAAACAGAAAACCATAAGGGTGCCTTCCTTTTTCAAGCATATGTGCATATCCTGCTTCAAAAACTGTAAATATTGCTCCGGATTTTATATATCTATTATTTACAAAAAAGTTTTGTCCAGTTCTATTATTTCGAGTATACTTAGGATTTGATATCATTCCTTTTACTTTAATCCATCCATCATCTCTATTAACACTTATAAAACCATCTTTTTTCCATTCAGGATATATTATATTTAATTTATTTTCAAGTTTCATATCTTTTTGTACATTATAGATCATTTTATCATTTCTATAATATGAATATGATATATTTGAAGAAGCTATAAATTTTTCAACTATTTCTGTTACATTTCTACTTTCAGCTGATGATGATTTTAAAAATTTTCTTCTCGCAGGTACATTAAAAAACAGATCATATACTTCAATTATAGTACCAGAATTATTTTTTATTGGAACTTTTTCAATATTAACTTTTTTACCAGCTATAAAATCTATTTTAGTTCCAAGTTTTTCATCTTCCTCTTTAGAAATTATAGTCATTCTTGAAACTTGACATATAGAAGATAATGCCTCTCCTCTAAATCCATATGTATTGAGTGCATATAAATCATTTAATTGATTTAATTTACTTGTAGTATGTGGCTGAACAGCTGCTAATATATTCTCTTCATTCATCCCAAAACCATTATCTTCAACTTTGATATATGTTTTCCCACCATCCTTGATGGATATTTTTATATCATTTGAATCAGAATCAATGGAATTTTCAACTAATTCTTTTACAACAGCATATGTTCCAGTTATCACTTCACCAGCTGCAATTTTCATAATTATATCATCAGATAATCTTTTTATTTTCATAAAATCATTCCTTAATTCTTTGTTTTCTCGCTTCAAACATTATAATTCCGGCACTAACAGATACATTCAAGGACTCAACATCATTACTCATCTGTATAGAAATTATACCATCACAATTTTCTTTTACTTTCTGTCTAATTCCAGAACCTTCATTTCCCATAACTAATGCAAATCCACCAGTCATATCTACTTTATGATATTGAGTACCATTCATATCAGCACCATAAACCCAAATATTTTTTTCTTTTAATTTTTTTATTGTTCTCGATATATTTGTTACTTGAATTATAGGAATTCTAAATATTTGACCAGCTGAAACTTTTATTACTGTTGGCGTAACTCCAGATGAATTATCAGATGGAATTATTATTGCATCCACTCCAGCTGCAGCTGCAGATCTAACCATAGCACCAAAATTATGAGGATCTTGAACTTGATCCAATATTAATATATAGGGATCTTTTATATCATCCAATACATCCATGTACTTGTAATCAAATTCTTTTCCTATATCAGTTATAACTCCTTGATGATTTTCTGAATTAGAAAGCTTTTTTAATAAATTATTATCTACAAAAGAAAAAGATATATTTTTTTCTTTGACTTTTTTTATAAGTTTTTCTACTTCTTTATCTACTTTTTTACTATTGGTAAAATAGACTTGTTTTACTTGATAATCTGTATTTAAAATCTCTTTTAAGACATTTCTACCGTAAACATACATTTATCTATCACCTCAAAAATTTTATCAATTTTATCAAATCTTTCATTTAGAAAAAGAAAGCCAATTACAGCTTCTAAAGCCGTTGACTTTCTATATTCCTCATCATTTCCTCTTTTTTTTGCACCTCTTGAATTATAAGCTCTTTTATATATATCATGTTCTTCTTCAGAAAAAAGTTCTTCTACTAAAGGAACAAATTTAGAATGTGCATGAGCACTCAAAAATTTTTTTGATTTTTCATTAACTTTATTTATTTTTATTCTTCCATCGTTTAAAAGTTTTATTTTATATTTTAAAGCAAATACTGCGTCTCCAATATATGCAAAATTATCTATAGGTATTTCCCTGTTGTCGGCAAGTTTAACATCTAAAAACAATTTTTTCATATCACAATCCTGCATTAGAAATTGATCACTTCCTCATAAACTTTTATTATATTCTCAACATTAACTTTTACGGAATAATTTTTTCTTACGAAATCTATTCCTTTTTTCGAATAATCTTCATATAACTTTTTATCTCTTAATAATTTTAATATTTCATGTATAAAATCATCTTCTACTAACTCATCTATCATTATACCACCAGTTTCAGGTTGAGATAACAAATCATACACGCCCATCTTTCCAAGAGCAACTACAGGAGTTCCAACAGCCATAGACTCTAAAACTACAAGTCCTTGGGTTTCTGTATAAGAAGCAAAAGTAAAAATATCAGCTTGTTTATATGCATCAATAACTTTTTCACGTGGTTGTGCTCCAGCAAAAAATACTTTTTGTTGTAATTTATTTTCGACCACTATTTCTTCAAGATTTTGCCTTTCAACACCATCACCAATGATTAAAAATTTCAAATTAGATTCTTCATAAGTTAATTTTTTGAACATTTTTATTAAAAAATCTATATTTTTTTCTTTTGCAACTCTTCCAACAAATAATAAAACTCTATCATCTTCTTGTATATTGAAATTCTCTCTTATATTCCATTTAATATCACTTTGAAATTTATCTACATCTATTCCAGTAGGTATAACTCTTATATGATCAGATGGTACTCCATAATCAACAAGAACATTTTTAATATTTTCTGTCGGAGCTATAACTTTATTTAATTTTAAACACCAATTTTTTATCATATTTTGTGTTTGTTCTAAAGAAGGTCTTATTATTAAAGGAACATAATGCCTATAAAACTCATACATAGTATGATGAGTTCCAACATGTTTTATATCAAGGTTTGAAGAAATTATTCTTGCCATAATTCCTGTAGAAAAAGGCGCATGAGAATGTAAAACATCTAAATCAAGTTTTTTTATGTTAAATAAATGTTTTGATATAGGTAAAGCTATTCTTTGTTCTTTTTCTTTAAAATATCTAACTGCAGGAAATTCAAATACGTTTTTTTCATTTCTTTTATGTTCGAATTTATACTGAGGAACAAATAAGTATACATTATGTCCCATTTTTTCCATTTCTTCTTTATATATTTTTACGGCTGTAGCCACACCGTTTTTTTGCGGAATATAAGTATCAGAAAACATTCCTATATTCATATAATATCACTTCCCTCTTTTTATGTTATAGAAAAAAGAAAATATACCCCCAATTATTATTTGCAAATAATAAGTTGCAAACCTCCAACCTATTATAGAAATTAATACTCCTTTTGAATTACCAGTTATAGAAGAAAATAATATTTGATAAGCGCCTTCTATACTACCACTAGCACCTGGTGTAGGTATATAATAAACCACCATATTCAAAAGAGTCATACCTCCAAAAACTTTCCAGTAAAAAAATGGAACATGTTCAATTATCGCATATCTACTTAACATATAATATAACGCAAAAGCTTGAATCATTAAAACAATCAAACCTAATATTATGTCTAATATCATAAAAAATATTTTTTCATTCCATAGAAACCCTATTGAATCTTTTAGATCATTAGTCCAATTTTCAAATTTTTTTCCCATTGCATTTATCTTTTTGGCTTTTCTATTTTCAAGAAAACGAATAAGTTTGGCAATCCATTCGCTTTTTAAAAATAATATTAATAACAATATAGAAATAGAAACAGATATTATGAGACCTATATTTATCAATTTATTACTAAAAGCAGAACCCTTCAAAGATGAAACAACTGCTTTATAAGAAAATATAGTAACTCCAAGATTTAAAAACATCATTTCTAAAAATCTTGAAACTGTTATATTTGTAGCTATTTCTGTTGTAAGACCTTGTTTATGCAAGTGGTATATTTGATAAGGCTGTCCTCCAGCGGCAAGTGGAGTTACAGAAGATAAAACATATCCTACTACATTGTTATAAAAAAGATCTATAAAATGAACTTTAGTTTTAAAAGGTCTTATTACTATTTTATATCTTATACTATCTACTAAATAGCTTAAAGAATATATTATAAATGCTATAAGAATATCAAAATATTTAACTTTTTTTATTTCATCTAATATATTTGTATCAGTCATTTTTCCTATAAAGAAAAACATTAAAATACTTATTAAAAAAGCAAAAATAAATCCAAAATAATTTTTACGTTTTTTGACTTCGGCCATTTTAAATTACTCCTAAATCACATCAAAGATTCATATAAATTTTCCCACTGTTTAATAACATTTTTTTCTGAATATATTTCAGATAATTCTATACTTTTATTTAATGCTGAATTATAAAAATCTTCATTTTCATTTAATTCTTTTAATATATTTGAAAATTCTTCATAACTATTTCCTTTTAAATACTTATCATATAAAATTTCTTTATAAAGTTCTATATCTCTTAATAATAAAGGCATATCACAATTTGAAGCTTCTAATAATGACATTGGAAATAATTCTTGATATGATGGCAAGAAAAAAACATCAGATAAATTTAAATAATCTACTACAGTATTTCTATCAACTATTCCAGTAAATATAACATTTTTCGGCGGATTATCATATATAGCCTTATATTTTTCATATCCTGAAGTTATTTTTCCAAAAGAAAATCCACCAACCCATATAAACAACATATTATTATTGACTTCAGCAGTTTTAACAAAATCATCTATACCCTTTCTTTTTTGAACTTGTCCCGAACCAACTACAACAAATTTACTATCTTCAATATTATATTTCTTTCTCAATTGATTTTTGATTTTCATATTATAAAATAAATCTTTATTAGCAATATTTGGTATGAAAAGAACATTTTCTTTTTTTACTCCTAATTTAATTAATTCTTCTTTATAATAAGAATTAACAACAACACATTTATCGGCAGTTTTATAAAAATTTATCATATATTTATAAAAAATTTTTTTAAATAATTTTGGAATATTTAAAGAATCTTCTATAGAATCTGGAACCATATGAGCTGAAACAACAACTTTTTTATTCTTTCTCTTATATTTCTTCATGAGAAAAAAATTTTTTAAATCTAAAGTATGAATATGACATATATCTTTTATTTCTTCACTATTTATGCTTACTTCTAATATTTTAGATTTTTTTAACATACTTGCTTGATCTTTAAAAGCCGAATCCACTCCTTGTCCTTTGACTTTATCAGATATAGAACTAATATTTAGTCTTATCATATCTTTCCTCCTAAAAAATTCAAATATTTAATTTTTGTTAAACTATATTTTTTTCCTTGAAAATCAATTATTAAATAATATATATAACTTCTCTTTATTATTATATTTAATTCCTGTTTTTATATTAAAACTAGTAACTCCTAAAAACGAGAGTGGAAATTCTATATTAAATCCATAACTATTATTAAATTTAAAAAAGTCATCATAATATATATTATATTCAAAATTCAAATATATTTTATTTAAAAATAATACTTGACTAAAATCAAAATTCATATTATCGAATAATCTATATCTTATATTATTTCTTAAATATAATTTATCTTTAAAATTTTCATTTATTATATTTTCATACAATTTTTTAAAATTATTATTTTTACTATATCCAAATATATTATATATTTTTACTTTATCAAAATCATTTACAACTTTTAATTTATAATCAAGATCATATGTTTTATCATTAAAATAATTATTTAATGATACTAATATTCCTTCTTCTGTAAGAATATTTTCATAAATATTATCATAATTAAGTGATAGATTAAAATAATTTTTATCTCTTATATGATTAAATCCAGAATCAAGATAAATTATATTTTTAAATTTTTCTAAAAAATATGTTCTCAAATTAATATTTGACAAATCAAAAAAATTATAATACATTTTTATTCTATTAAATTTAAAAGGAAAATAAAATTGTTCAAATTCAATATAAGGAACATATTTGAAGTTATATCCAAGTTCAATTCCAGAATAAAATCTACTGTTTAAATATTCAAAATATAGAAATATTTTTGCTAAATACTCGTTTATATTTGGTGAAATTTTTAATGTATAATAAAAATCTCTTGGACTATAATAATTTTCGGTTCTCAAAGAAGTGTAAAGCTCTTTATAATCTATAGATTTATAGTTTTCAAATTTATTTTTTATATTGTGTTTTTTAAAAATATCATTATTTTTTACAAATATTTTTCCTTCTTGATAGCCTTCTTCAAATAACTCTATTGAATTATAAAAAGTTTTAGGGTCTATATTTGATTTTATTTTTAATTCAAATATATCATCATAATTCAGTTTGTCTTCAGAATACAAAGCATTTGTATAATATCCACCTATATCTATAGTTCCATATACTACATTTATTATATTTTTAAAATTTCTTTTAGAATCATAATTTAATTTTGGAGAAATTCTCAAAAGAAAATATTTATCTGTCTTAAACAAAGTTTCAGGATTTCTTATAAATAAATCACTTACACCTATATCTGAATAATACATATCATTTTTATAAAATGGTTCAAAAAAAACCTCTAAAGAAATAGAAGCTTGTAACGCTTCTAATGAGTTTCCAGAATCCCAATATTCACCTCTAAAATAACTAAGATTTTCAATACCAAATTTTACAGGATAAACAAAATCATTAAAATTATTAATTTTTGTTGTTAAATATACTAAATCAATAAATTTTTCATAATGAACAAAACCGCCATTTATTGGAAAAGATAATTCAAAAAAATCCTCAAAATTAATTTCTTTAAAAAGATTATAAATTTCTTTAGGTTGATATCCTGCAGCAATATAATAAGAAGCTATAGACCCCATAGATGTACCTATAAGTTCATCTGGTACAAATCCTTTTTCATATAAAGCCTGCAAAAAACCAACACTTTTAAAAACATAAGCAGCACCACCAGCAATAGACAATCCATAAGTATTATTATTATTTAATTTTATATCTGAATTTGAAAATGAAAGAATAAAATTAAATAAAATAATAAATATAATAATATTTTTTTTCATTAATACCTCCTTTTTCAATTTTGTATGTACTACTTTATTATAACACTATAACCTTTATAAAAAAAAATATTTATTGTAAATTATCGCTAACAATACACAACTATTTTAGTCATATTTTAGAATAAATAAAAGAAAAGAGAGAACAAAGAAGTTCTCTCTTAGAAAAAAAGAAGGGGCGAAACTTACTCTTGCACACAAAAAGTGTACTACCATCAGCATGAGAAGGCTTAACTGCCAGGTTCGGAATGGATCTGGGTGGAACCCAACTCATTATCCTCACCCCTAAATACTCAC
>NZ_QGGI01000030.1 GCF_003148465.1 Oceanotoga teriensis | reverse complement strand
TATTAAAAGCTTTTTCTAAGCTTTTTCTTTTGCTATCTTTTTTTCTTTCTTCCCTTCTCTTTTTTCTCTTTTTTATCGCTTTTTATTCCTTTTTTACTTGTTTTTATTTTTGTTGCTTTTCATTTACTTGTTTTTTATTTCATATCCCTTTTTTATTGCTCTATTTTTCAAGTCACTAATTAAATTTAAAAAGAAAATTCAAAATAAGGTAAATATTTACCTATAAAAAATCCTAATGCAGAACCAATTATAACATCAGAAGTCCAATGTTTATCTTCAATAATTCTTGAAATAGAAATAAAAGCAGGAATTATATAAAATGCTTTATTATAATTTTCAGCATATGGAGTTAATAAAGCCCAAGAAACAGTTGAATGACCCGATGGAAAAGAATGAAAATTATAATTAAAGTTAAAAAAGTCAAAATTGTTATGACCGAGTTCCAAATAAGGTCTTGCTCTACCAAAAAAAATTTTTGAAGCATAGGCAATAGAACCTGCAAAAAAAGCTTTTTGGAAACTTTCTAAAGAAACTCTTTGAAGTTTTTTATCCTTAGAAAATATAGAATAAAAAAATATAGTAGAATTTCCACCTAAAAGAACTTTTTCATCTGTAATACTTTCAATACTTGGAAATTTTATATTTATAGATTCATTAAAATTTCTTATAGACTCATCAAATATAAAAGTTCCTAAAGAAATAGAACTGAAAGTAAAAATTTCTTCTTTTAAAAAAGTGTAATCGTCATTAACATTAATATTTATTTTTAGATCTGAATTTATATTTGAAAACGAAGTCAAAAACAAAACCAAAAATAAAATCAAAAAAAATTTATTTTTCAAAAAATATCACCTCTTATAAGTATTTAAAATAATTATACTTTCTGATAAAATATATAACATTAAAAATAACTTACAAGAAAGTTTTTAAACTTACAAAAATGAAAGACATTATAAATCAGAGTTTATTATATCATAAATTAAAAATAATTCTTTTAAGTTTAATTTATAAATGGTATAATATATTAAAATAAAACAAAGTGAGGGAAAAAATCTTGAATAAAAAATCTATAACTATATTTTTAATCATGTATATTTCAATATTAATATTCTCATGGGAAGTTCCAAAACATTATTCAAACACAAATGATTATTTAAACATATTAAAAGAAGATCAAAAAATAGAGAATCTAATAAAAGATATAAGATCTAATAAAGGAATAGAAATAGCAGTTGTAACTTTATCTGTTCAAGATGAAATAACCCCAAAAGAAATGGCTACAGAAATTTTTAATTCTTGGAAAATAGGTGATAAAGAAAAAGATAATGGATTATTAATATTAATAGCTTTATCTGAAGAAAAAGGCAAAAGCAGAATAGAGATAGAAACTGGATATGGTTTAGAAGGCGATTTTCCTGATGGAAAAGTTGGAAGACTTATAGATACATATATGATGGAAAATCTTTCTAAAAAAAATTATGATTTAGCAGTTATAAATGTTTTAGAAGCTATAAATGATTATATATCTGGGGATATCGATTTAGAAGAGTCATCAGATGATTTTAATCCGATATTTTTAGTTTTTATTATTATGGGAACTTTTATAATAATAGTATTAATAGCAATATTCACTACACCAAAATGTTCATCATGTGGTAAAAGAATGAAAATGTCTCAAAAAAGAGTAATAAAAAGAGCTACAAGATACTCAGCAGGACAAGGTTTATATGTATATAAATGTCCAAATTGTGGAAATATATACAGAAAAACATATATAATACCAAGAATAGGAAGTAGTAGTGGAGGATTTGGCGGTGGAAGTGGAAGCAGTAGTGGAGGCTCGTCATTTGGTGGAGGTTCATCAGGTGGCGGTGGTGCTGGAAGAAGTTTTTAATATATAAAATTTATAGGAGGAAAAAAATGAAAAAAGGATTAATATTAGTTTTAGTTATTATAGGATTATTTGCTATAGGTATATTTGGTTGGTATTTTTCTACTTATAATAGTTTAGTTAATTTAAATGAATCTTTAGATTCAAATTGGGCTGAAATAGAAAATCAATTAATGAGAAGAGCAGATTTAATACCAAACTTGGTAAATACTGTAAAAGGTTATGCTTCACAAGAAAAAGAAATATTTACACAAGTTTCAGAAGCCAGAGCAAAATTAATAGGTGCACAAACTACTGATGAAACTATGAAAGCTGCAGGAGAAATGAATAGTGCATTATCAAGGCTTTTAGCTATAAGTGAAAGTTATCCAGAACTAAAATCTGATAAAGTTTTTATTCAATTGATGGATGAATTATCAGGAACAGAAAATAGAATATCCGTTAGTAGAAAAAGGTACAATGATTCAATTAGAGATTATAACTCTAAAATAAAAAGATTTCCTACTAATATAATTTCTGGAAATCTTGGATATGAAACTAGAGAATATTTTGAAGTGCCTTCATACTCTTATGAAAGACCAGAGGTGAGTTTCTAATAAGAAAAAAAATAATAATGATGATACTATTAATTGTATTAATAGTATCATCATTCACAATAATAATAACAAAAGATAAAAAAGGAATTAAAATAAATAATAAAACAGATATTGAAAATATTTTAAAGTTAAACCAAGAAGATTCTGAAAATTTTAATAATTGGTTTAATTCCATAATAATAAATATTGCGAATAATAATATGAAATTACCAGAAAATTATGCTGATTGTGCAGGACTTATAAGATTTGCATATAAAGAATCTTTAAAAAAACATGATTCAAAATGGTTATTAGAAACAGGATATAAAGGAATTATTTATGAAGATATAAATAAATATAATTATCCTGAAATACCTAATATAGGTACTAATATATTTAAGTCTGAAGATAATTGGACAAATTTTGTTTCTGCAAGAATATTGATAGAAAAAAACATGAAATATATTGGAAAAGATATAAATAAGGCAGAAAGTGGAAATATATTGTATTTTATACATCCAGAAGATATTAATTTTCCTTATCATGTTATGATATATATAAAAAATTATGGAGAAGATTTTTTAATTTATCATACTGGACCAGTTGATAATGATAATTTAGGTGAGATAAGAGTTGTCAAACTTGAAAAAATCAAACTTTCTGATCCAACTTGGATGCCAATAAAAGAAAATGGTTATTTTCGTGGAATATTTAAATTTCAAATATTAAGTTAATTTGAAATTTAGTCCAATAAGATTAATAAAAAATTAAAAACATGTTGTTTAAAAAAATATATTATGATATAATATACACGTAAAGAAGGTTCTAAAGTATATATGGTTTATTTTTTATTAAAAAGTAAGTATATAAATAATTATAAAAAAAATAAATTAATAGAGAATGATTTTGAATTTTTTAATCAAGAATATTTGATAAAGAATATAAATATAGATTTCAAAGAAGATTTAAATATATTCTTAGATTTATTGATTAATTTTTCAATAGTAGGAATTAAAGATAATGAATTTTTTTCATTAGAAACATATATTGAAAATATTAAAAATGAAAAAAATACTGATGAAATTATATGGAAGATAAATACAATACTAAAAATAAATGAAATAATATTTGAAAGAAAAAAAAGAATTAAAGACATATTAGAACAATTAAAATATGATTATTATTATGATTTTAAAATTTGGAATAATTATGGTAAATCAAGATTATATATATACGATGAAGATATTGAATATGGTTATATAGATTTAATTGGAAATAATCATAAAATAAAAGATTATAATTTTTTAAGATCAATAATAAATGATAAAAGAATAAAAATTTTAGCTTCTATTTATAGAAAAAACAAAATTTGATTTAACATAAAAGTTCTTTAATTATCGAAAGGGGGTATTTTGATGAATAAAAAGGAATTAGTAGATGCTTTATCAGAAAAAGCTTCAACAACAAAAAAACAAGCTGAGGTATTTGTTGATAGCTTTGTTTCAGTAGTATCTGAAGAATTAGAAAAAGAAGGGGAAGTTAAGTTAGTTGGATTTGGTACATTTAAAGTACAACAAAGAGCTGCAAGAAAAGGTGTAAATCCTCAAACAGGTAAGCAGATAAAAATACCTGCAAGAAAAGTACCTAAATTTATAGCTGGAAAAGAATTAAAAGAGAGAGTAAAATAATAAAAATAGGGCGCTGTCAAGCGCCCTTTTTATTTAATCTTTTAAGATTAATTCTTTTAAGATTTTTATCAATTTTTATTATTTCAACTCTTACTATATCATTTATTTTAACAACATCTGTTGGATGTTTTACATAACTATCAGATAGATTAGATTTATGAATTAAACCACTTTCTTTAATACCTAAATCTACAAAAGCACCAAAATCTGTTATATTTGTTATTTTTCCTTCAAGAACCATGCCCTCTTTTAAATCTTCAAAATTTAAAACATCATCAAAAAGAATTGGCGCTGGTAAATCATCTCTTAAATCTCTGCCAGGCTTTAAAAGTTCTTTTATTATATCTTCTAAAGTATAAGTACCAATATTTAATTCTTCTGAAATATCTTTAATTCTATTATCATCATTTAAAATATTATTAAGAGTATCTTTAAATTCTTTGTCGAATATCTTATCAATAGAATACCCTAAAAATTGTATAAAATCAATTGTAAAATTATAACTTTCTGGATGAATGCCTGTCATATCAAGTGGATTTGTACTATCAAAAATTCTCAAAAAACCTGCACTCTGTTCAAAAGATTTTGGGCCAAGTCCTTTAATATTTTTAATTTCATCTCTAGATTTAAAAGACCCAGTATTTTCACGATATTGTATAATTCTTTTAGAAATAGTAGGTGTAATACCAGAAACAAATTGCAAAAGAGAAGATGATGCTGTATTTAAATTTACTCCAACGTAATTAACAACACTTTCAACAACATTGTTCAATTTTTCTTTTAATGATTTTTGATTGACATCATGTTGATATTGTCCAACACCTATAGATTTTGGATCTATTTTTACTAATTCAGCTAATGGATCTTGAATTCTTCTACCAATACTAATTGCTCCTCTTACAGTTACATCGAAATCTGGAAATTCTTGTTTTGCTATTTTAGATGCTGAATATACAGAAGCTCCAGCTTCATTTGCAAAAATATATTTAATGTTAAGATTATTATTTTTCTTAACTTGAACAATAAAATTTTGTGTTTCTCTTGAAGCTGTTCCATTTCCAATTACAATTAAATTTAAACTATGTTTTTTTATCATATTCAATACAGTTTTTTCAGAACCAAAAAAATCATTTTTTGGTGGAACTGGAAAAATGGTATTATATTCTAAAAAATTTCCAAATTCATTAATGGCAACTACTTTACAACCTGTTCTAAAACCTGGATCAATAGCTAATATTCTTTTATTTTTTAAAGGGGGAGTTAATAAAAGTTGTCTTAAATTGTTCGAAAATAAGTTAATTGCTGATTCTTCAGCTTTTAAAGATAAATTTTGACGTATTTCTCTTTCTATTGAAGGATTAAGAAGACTCTTAAAACCATAATCAAGCCCTAAAGAAATAATTTCATCATTATAAGATTTATTTGTCATATATAAATTAAATAAGGCATTAATATAAGAATTATGTAATTCTAATTTTACAGTTAAAATATTTTCTTTTTCGCCTCTATTAATTGCGAGAACTCTATAATCTTGTATTTCAGAAATTTTTTGAGAAAATTCATTATACATATCATATTTTGTTTCAGTTTCTAAAAAATCTTTTTTCTTATTTGAAATAATAAATCCAAATTTTTCATAATTATTTCTTAATTTTTCTCTTATGATTTTATCATGAGCAAATTTTTGACCTATAATATGAGAAATACCTTCTATAATTGAATCTTCATTAGGATATTCATCATTTATATATGTTTTAAAAAAATCTTTTTCAATATTTTTACCATTTAAAATGATAAGTGTAGGATCTTCTAAACCAGCTTCAATAGCTTTATCTGCCTTTGTTTTTTTTCTTTTTTTATAAGGTAAGTAAATATCTTCTAAATCAGGCATTTTAGTACAATTTAAAATACTGATTTTTAAATCTTCAGTTAATTGACCTTGTTCGTCAATACTTTTTAAAACAGTTTCTTTATAAGATTCCAAATTTTTATAATAATTATTAAGTTCATCAATTTTTCTTATTATTTCTTCATTAAAATTTCCAGTTAATTCTTTTCTGTAACGACTTATAAAAGGAACTGTATTACCATCTTCTAAAAGGTTTATAGTATTATTTACACCTTTTTCAGAAACTTTTAATTCATTACTGATATGTTTTATTATATTCATTACTAAACCGCTATGTAAAATAAAAAATAATATAAAATCAAAATTAAAATATTTTTTATTTGACTATAACGTCTACCCTCCTTATTTATTGCAAATTTTTAGATTATTTAATTTGAATTAAATCCTATATATTATACAAAAATTATATTAACAATAAATAAAAGAATGACATAACTAATCATAATCAAATTTTTAAAAGTAAAGTATAATTTCATTATTAATAAAGTATAATTAGTTTTAATTAAGTTGTATTGTGAAAATCTTCATTGAAAAAAATTTCATATCTCGTGATATAATTAATTGGAGGTGATTTAAATAAAAAAAGTTATAGAAATGTTAAATTACACAGAATTGCAATTAATAAAAGCTTATTTTGAAGAAAAAAATATAAAAATTATAATAAAGTCTTCTACTGGTATAGGAATGGAATATATGGGAGTTGGTACTTATTACTCAATATATGTAGAAGATAGTAATTATAAAGAATCCAAAGAAATAATAAATATTATAAAAGGGGAGGATACAACATGGGAGAATTAAAGAAAACACCTTTGTATGAAGAACATCTAAAATTGAATGCAAAGATGATAGAGTTTGGTGGTTGGGAAATGCCTGTATGGTATACATCTATAATTGAAGAACATAATAAAGTTAGAGAGAAAGTTGGAATTTTTGATGTATCCCATATGGGAGAAATAGAAATAAAAGGAAAAGATGCACAAAAATTTATAGAATATTTATTACCAAATAGAATAGAAGATATGAAACCTTATGACATATTATATACTCCTATGTGTAATCATGAAGGAGGTATAGTAGATGATCTTCTTGCTTATAAATATGATGAAGAGAATTTTTTACTTGTAGTAAATGCTTCTAATATTGAAAAAGACTTTAATTGGATAAGAGAACAATCAAAAAATTACAATATCAATATAAAAAACATATCAGATGAAATATCTCAAATTGCCATTCAAGGACCTTTAGCAGAAAAACAATTACAAAAAATATTTACATATGATTTAAATGAAATAGAATTTTATAAATTTAGAACATTAAAATATGACAACTTTGAAATAATATTATCAAGAACAGGTTATACAGGGGAAGATGGATTTGAAATATATTGTAAAAATGAAATAAGTGTTGAAATATGGAAAAAACTTTTGAAACTTGTAGAAGAAGTAGGAGGAAGTCCATCAGGTTTAGGAGCAAGAGATACTTTAAGATTTGAACCTAAACTTTTATTATATGGTAATGAAATGAATGATGAAATTACACCGTTAGAAGCGGGATTAAAATGGACGTTAAATCTTGGAAAAAACTTTATAGGTTCAGAAAAAATTTTAGAACAGCAAAAAAATGGATTAAAAAAAGTTTTAAGAGGAATTGAAATTAATTCTAAAATGCCAGTTAGACATGATTATGAAGTTTATGATGCTGCTGATAATAAAATAGGTTATGTAACAAGTGGAGCTAAATCTCCAACATTAAATAAAAATCTTGCTTTGATATATATAGATAAAGATAAATCAAAAATAGGAAATGAAATTTTTATAAAAGCAAAAAATAAATTATTAGAAGCAAAAATAATAAAAACGCCTTTTTATAAAGGGACATCAAAAGGCGGAAAAAAATAAAAATAGGGGTGAAAAAATTGGCAATGTATCCTTATCTTCCACATACAGATGAAGATATAAATAAAATGCTAAAAACCATAGGAGTAAATGCTATAGATGATCTTTATTCAGATGTTCCAGAATTATTAAATAGAGATCTTAACATACCAAATTCAATATCAGAAATTAATTTAAAAAGAAGTTTAAGAGAAAAAGCATCTTTAAATGACAATATTAGAGATTTTGGTTGTTTTAGAGGAGGTGGAATATATAATCATTATATTCCATCAATAGTATATCAAATAGGAGCTAAAAGAGGTTTTTTAACAGCTTATACCCCTTATCAAGCTGAAGTTTCTCAAGGAACATTACAAATAATGTATGAATTTCAAACTATGATATCTGAGCTTACAGGTTTAGAAGTTTCAAATTCATCTATGTATGATGGAGCAACTTCAGTTGCAGAAGCAATTTTAATGGCTGGTAGAATTAATAAAAAATATAAAACATTAATAGCGAATACTATACATCCTGAATATATTGAAGTTTGTGAGACATATTTAAAACCTCAAGAATTCAATTTAGAAAAGATAAATTATGATAAAAAAACAGGGAAAATCAACATAACAGATTTAAAAAATAAAATAAATGATGAAATATCCTCTGTAGTAATAGGTTATCCAAACTTTTATGGAATAATTGAAGATATAGAAGAAATAAGAGAAATTATTCCAAAAAATATACTTTTAATAGTTGTTTCAAATCCTATAATGCTTGGAGCTTTTCAATCACCTGGGAAACTTGGAGCTGATATAGTAGTTGGAGAAGGGCAACCTCTTGGAAATGCCCCAGGGTTTGGAGGACCAGGATTTGGATTTTTTTCTTCTAAAAAAGAATTTATTAGAAATATGCCAGGAAGAATTATAGGTAAAACTATAGATGATAATGGGAAAGAAGGATTTGTGATGATTCTTCAAACAAGAGAACAGCATATAAGAAGAGAAAAAGCAACTTCAAATATCTGTTCGAATCACGCTCATAATGCTTTATTAGCTGCTGTTTATATGAGTATAATGGGTAGAACAGGTATAAAAGAAATAGCGATGCAAAATTATCATAAATCTCATTATTTATATAATAAGCTAATAAAAACAGAAAAATTTGAACCTGTTTTTGAAGGAACATTTTTTAATGAATTTGCTTTAAAATCAAAAATTTCTATAGATAAAATAAATAAAAAATTGCATGAACAAAAATATTTTGGCCCTTTAAATTTAGAAAAAATAACAGGTGAAAAAAATATTGCTTTATTTTGTGCTACTGAATTAAATACTAAAGAAGAAATAGACTTTATATGTTCTTTTTTGGAGGGGATAATATGAAGTTAATTTTTGATAAATCAATGAATGGAAGAACAGGTTTTAGAATTCCAGAATTAGATGTTCCTAAAGAAAATATAGATAAAAAATATTTAAGAAAAGAACTACCAAATTTACCAGAAACATATGAATTAGAAGTAATAAGACATTATGATGAACTTGAAAAATTAAATCATTCTGTAGATAAGGGTTTTTATCCACTAGGATCATGTACTATGAAATATAATCCTGTATTAAACGAAGAAATAGCTAATTGGGAAAATTTTAAATTTATACATCCTTATCAAGAAGAAGAAACTGTACAAGGTAATTTACAAATAATGTATGAATTACAAAATTATCTTGGAGAACTTACAGGTATGGATGCAGTTACTTTACAGCCGGCTGCAGGTGCACATGGAGAACTCACAGGTATGTTGATAATAAAAAAATATCTTGAAACTAATGGTTTTAAAAATAAAACTAAAGTTATAGTACCTGATTCGGCTCATGGAACTAATCCTGCATCAGCTAAAATGGCTGGATTTGAAATTGTTGAAGTTAAATCTAATATAAATGGTACTGTTGATATAGAAGAATTAAAAAAGATAATGACAGAAGATATAGCAGCAATAATGTTAACTAATCCAAATACCTTGGGTATTTTTGAAAAAGATATATTAGAAATATCAAAAATTGCAAAATCAAATAACACATTACTTTATTATGATGGAGCTAATTTAAACGCAATAATGGGAAAAGTAAGACCTGGAGATATGGGATTTGATGTAGTCCATTTAAATTTACATAAAACTCTTTCAACACCTCACGGAATGGGAGGGCCTGGAAGTGGCACTGTTGGAGTAAAAGAATTTTTAAAAGATTATTTACCAAAACCAATAGTAGAAAAAAGTAAAGAAGATAAATACTTTATAAATTACAATATTAAACATTCTATAGGGAGAGTAAGAAGCTTTTATGGAAATTTCTTAGTATATTTAAAAGCTTATATTTATATTTTAAGCATGGGCTCAGATGGTTTAAAAAGGGCAAGTGAATTAGCAGTTTTAAATGCTAATTATATGAAGAAAAAAATGTCTGAATATATGAACATGTCTCATGAAGGAATATGTAAACATGAATTTGTAATAGATGGATCTTTTTTGAAAGAATATGGAGTTAAGACATTAGATATTGCAAAAAGATTAATGGATTTTGATATACATCCACCAACAGTATATTTTCCATTAATAGTAAAAGAAGCTATGATGATAGAACCTACAGAAACAGAATCAAAAGAAAGATTAGATATAGTTATAGAAAATTTTAAAACAATAGTTGAAGAAGCTAAAACAAATCCTGATATAATAAAAAAGGCACCACATAATACAAAAATATCAAGATTAAATGAGTTAAAAGCAAATAAAGAATTAAATATTAAATATTAAAGACGGCTAATTAGCCGTCTTTAATATTTAATTATCCTTATTATCATTATTACATTCTGAACATAGACCATAATATGTTACTTCAAGACTGTCCACGGACATACCATTTATAGATGTTGGAAAATTTGAATTTGTAATTTCCATATCAACATCAAAAACTCTACCACAATTTTTACATATAAAATGCGAATGTGGTTTGAGATTAGCATCATATCTAGATCTATCTTTGGACTTTATTTCTTTTACAATACCTGCTGATTGAAACATTTTTATGATATTATATACTGAAGTAAAAGAAATATTTTTTCCGCTTTTAGTTAAAATAGTATGAATTTCATCGATTGAAGGATGAACTTCTGAATTTAAAATTATTTCTGCCACTTTTAAACGATTGGGAGTAACTCTGATGCTATATCCTTTTAGGATATTAACTATTTTATCCTTATCATATAACTCAATCATAATAATCCCTCCTTAAAAATAATTATATCACAATGAGAATATAATGATTCAAAAATTTACTTTATTTTACTGTATATTAATATATCGGTTGTAATAATAAAAAAAATCACAAATGATTTCGAATATATAAAAGAAAAAAACTATAATTTAATAAAAAATACTTATAATTAATGATATAATAAAATGGGTCAATTTTATTATATGCTAAACTTTCATAAGAAACGAGGAGGTTATTTTTATGTCCGAAATAAAAAGAATAGGTATTATAACAAGTGGTGGAGATGCACCAGGAATGAATGCAGCAATAAGAGCTGTTACCCGATCAGCGGTTACAGAAGGATTAGAAGTTTATGCATTTTATAGAGGCTTTGCTGGTATTCTTGATAAAGAATTCAGAAAGTTTTCTTTTTCTGATGTTGGTGGAATAATGGAAAGAGGAGGAACAATTCTTAGAACAGCAAGAGTTCCAGAGTTTAAACTTCCAGAAATAAGATCAAAAGCAGCTCAAAATTTAAAGGAATTAGGAATTGATGTTTTAGTTATTATAGGTGGAGAAGGTAGTCTGACAGGCGGAAAACTTTTATCAGAAGAACATGGAATTCCTGTTATAGGTATACCAGGATCTATAGATAATGATATATCCTTTACAGATATGTGTATAGGTGTTGATACTTGTTTAAATACTTGTGTAGAAGCAATGCAAAAATTAAAAGATACTGCTTCATCTCATGAAAGAGCTTTTGTAGTTGAAGTAATGGGAAGAGGCTCGGGATATATAGCTCTTGCATCTGGTATAGCTGTTGGAGCAGAAGCTGTAATAATACCAGAAAATCCAGTTGATTTTAAAGCTATAGCTGAAAGAATTTGGGAAGAAAGACAAAGAGGAAAAATTAATTCTATAATAGTTGTAGCAGAAGGAGCTGCAAGTGCTTATACTGTTTCAAGACATCTTGAAAATAGAATTGGTTTTGAAACAAGAATAACAATACTTGGTCATGTTCAAAGAGGAGGAGCACCAAGTGCCTTCGATAGATTATTAGCAGCAAGAATGGGTCATGAAGCTGTAAAAGCTATATTAGAAAAAGATTTTGGTGTTATGACTTCTCTCAGCAGATCAAATATGGCAAGAGTTCCTATAGAAAAAGTTCTTTCAGAAAAGAAAGAATTAGATATGGATTTATTAAAACTCTCTAAAATACTTTCATAAAAGAAAAAGAAAGGAGAGAATCATATGCTTGAAAAAAAGACGAGAATAGTATGTACAATAGGCCCAGCTACTGAAAGTGATGAGATGTTAGAAAAATTAATAAAAACAGGAATGAATGTTGCAAGACTTAATACTTCACATGGTGATCCTCAAATACATGGAGAAAGAACAAAAAAAATTCAAGAAATAAGAGAAAAGTTAAATGTTCCAATAGCAGTTCTTTTAGACCTTGAAGGACCTAAAATGAGAACAAAAAATTTTAAAACAGATGAAGTTACTCTTGTTGAAGGAAACGAATTCATATTAACTTCTGATGAATTAGATGGAGATGAACATATTGTAAGCTTGACTTATTCTGGTTTAGTAGAAGATGTTCAACCAAAAGATTTTATTTTATTAAATGATGGTAAAGTAAAATTAGAAGTAATTAAAGTTGATAAAAAAAATATTTATACAAAAATAATAAATGGTGGAACTATTACACATAGAAGAGGCATAAATGTTCCTGGTGTTGATATAAAACTTCCTGGATTAACAAAAAAAGATAAACTTTATATAGAAAATGCTGTTAAATGGGGTATTGATTATATTGCGCAGTCTTTTGTAAGAAAACCAGAAGATGTAAAACAAACAAAAAATATATTAAAAGAATTAGGAGCTCCTGATATTCCTGTAATAGTAAAAATTGAAACATTACAGGCAATTGAAAATTTAGAATCGATAATAGATGCTGCTGATGGTGTAATGGTCGCAAGAGGAGATCTTGGTGTAGAAGTTCCTGTTCAAAAAGTTCCATTATTACAAAAAAGGATAATAGAACTTGCGAATGCAAAAGCAAAACCAGTAATAACTGCTACTCAGATGCTTGAAACTATGATTGAAAATCCTGTACCTACAAGAGCTGAAGCTTCTGATATAGCAAATGCTATATTGGATGGAACTGATGCGGTAATGCTTTCAGCAGAAACTTCAGTAGGAGCGTATCCAATTGAAGCAGTAAAAGTTATGGTAAATGTTGCAAAAGAAACAGAAGAATATCTTGGTGATTATACTTTTAAATTTGATTATTTTAGTTTGGAAGGTGGAGATCTTGCAACTAATGCAATATCAAAAGCTGCTATTGATACTGCTGAAGACTTAAATATAGATGTTATAGTAGCTTCTACTTATAGCGGATATACAGCGAGAGCATTATCAAGATTTAGAAGAAGTGTAAATATAATAGCTGCATCTCCAAGAAAAGAAACTTATAATAGAATGGCTTTAGTATGGGGAGTAACTCCTGTAATAATGTCAAAATTTGTTGATACAGATTCTATGTTAAATAATATATCAAATATAGTTAGAACTATGGATTATTCAAAAAAAGGTGATAATATAATAGTTACAGCGGGAATTCCTTATGGGTTCTCTGGAACAACTAATCTTTTAAAAGTACATGAAGTATAAAAAGCGTGGGCTAACCACGCTTTTTAAAAATTAATTAATATGATACAATTATGTCGAGGTGATAAACATGGTATTGGATCAACTAACACCAAGGAAAATAGTTGGTGAATTAAATAAATATATAATTGGGCAAGATTCTGCAAAAAAGCTCGTTGCAATAGCATTAAGAAATAGAATTAGAAGGTTAAATCTTGATGAAGAATTAAAAAAAGAGATAATTCCAAAAAATATTTTAATGATGGGACCAACAGGGGTCGGAAAAACTGAAATTGCAAGAAGATTAGCAGAAATAGCTAATGCTCCTTTTGTTAAATTTGAAGCAACTAGATTTACTGAAGTTGGATATGTTGGAAAAAATGTTGAATCAATGATAAGAGAATTAGTTGATGTATCGATAAATTTAGTTAGAAAAGAAATGATTTCTGAAGTTGAAAAAAGAGCAGAAAAATTAGTAGAAGAAAGATTAATAGAAATATTTGTTCCAGGAAATAAGAAAAATGAACAAAAAGCTCCTTTTATGGAAATGTTACAAATGTTTGGACAAAATAATCCATATATAAACAATGAAAATGAAAATAATAAAGTTAAAGATTCAGATGATATAAATAAAAGAAGAGCAGAGATATTTGAAAAATTAAAAAATGGTGAATTAGAAGAAATAGAAATAGAAATAGAATTAGAAGAAGATTCATCACCAATGTTTGCTGGTATGGGACCAGAATTTGAAGATATGGGAATTCAATTAGGTGAAATGTTTCAAAATATGATGCCTAAGAAAAAAAATAAAAGAAGAATGAAAGTATCAGAAGCAAGAAAAGTATTATTACCTATTGAAGCAGAAAAATTGATAGACAAAGATAAAATGATACATGAAGGCATAGAAAGAGCTCAAAATAGAGGAATAATATTTTTAGATGAAATAGATAAAATAACTACAAGAAATGGCCAAGGTAATGGTGGAGAAGTTTCAAGGGAAGGAGTTCAAAGAGATTTACTTCCGATTGTAGAAGGAACTAATATTGTTACAAAATATGGACCTGTAAAAACTGATTATATATTATTTATAGCAGCTGGAGCTTTCCATGTAGCAAAACCATCTGATTTGATTCCAGAATTACAAGGAAGGTTTCCAGTAAGAGTTGAATTAGAAGATTTAACAGAAGAAGATTTCTTAAATATTTTGACAAAACCTCAAAATGCAATATTAAAACAATATATAGAATTATTAAAAACAGATGAAGTTGAAATAAAATTTACAGATGATGGTATAAAAGAACTTGCACACATAGCTTTTGATTTAAATCAAAAAATAGAAAATATAGGAGCAAGAAGACTTTATACTGTAGTAGAAAAAGTATTAGAAGAAGTTTCTTTTGAAGCTCCAGCTTCTACACCATGGAGTTTAGAAATAGATTCAGACTATGTAAAAAATAAATTAGGACCAGTTATAGATGATGAAAATGTTAGAGAGTTTATCCTTTAAAGGTGGTAAATAATGAATAAAATTGAAATAATAATAATTGAAGAAGAAGAATCGGTTATAAATTTGTATAAAAAACTTCTTCAAAATATAATTGAAATAGATTTTGATATTAAAACACTTTCTGAAATTTCGGAAATAGATAATTTTTTAGAAAATTATGATCCAGAAGAAAAAGAAAGACTTTCATTGATAATATCTGAAATAGAGATAAATGGTAAAGATATAACTGAAAAACTTGAAAAAATAAAAAGTTTGTTTCCAAAAACACATTTATATATAATAAGTAATTTTGTTACAATAGATAGATTAAAAAAATCTTTAAAGTTCGGTGTAGATGACTGGCACGAAAAGCCAGTCACACCTGAAGAATTTTATGGTATGGTAAAATCTTCTATTTTTAAATACAGAAGCCTTAAAGAAAATTATGACTATTTAAGTGATTTAATAGATGAATTAGATATAGAAAATCATATACAATATTATTCCATAAAAAATAAAATATCTAAATTGATGTATGAAAATCCTAACTCATATCAACCACATTTACTATTTTATAAATTTTATAGAAAAAAAGGAAAAGATGAACTCGCACAAAAACATTACAAAGCTTCTAATGCTTTAAAATAGAGGTGTTTTATGGAAAAAATAAAATTTATTATAATAATTGGATGTGGAAGATTAGGTTCAGAATTAGCTTTAAAACTTTCTGAAAATCATTCTGTTGTAGTTATAGATAAAGATGAAAATTCTTTTATAAGACTTAGTAATAGAAATTTTACTGGGTTTACCATGACGGTTGATACAAGTGATATGGATGCATTAAATAGAGTAAAACTTGAAAAAGCAGATATGGTATATATAGTTACTCCAGATGATAATTTAAATTTTATGCTTGCATACGGAATTAAAAATATAAATCCAAATATTAAACTTGTAGCAAGAGTTAATGATCCTATAAAAAAAGATATATTTAAAAAAGCAAATGTTGAATTATTCTGTCCTATAGAAAATTCTGTACAACAATTAGTTGAAGATTTTGAGAAGGTAGATAAAATATGAAGAAAAAAACTTTTTATATTTTTGAAGGAGATACATTAGCATACTCACTTGCAAAAAAACTATTATTACTTGGAAATGAAGTATATTATATAAGTAAGAAAAAAGAAAATATAGAATTAATGGATGGTCTAAAGGCTTATTATTCTTCATTAGAATTAATAAATAATGATCCAACAGATATAGATTGGGTTGAAAATTTAGAAATGACTTCAAGAGTTGGTGCCTTAATAATAATATCAGAGAATGATTCAGAAAATTTTGTAATTTCTTGGTTATTAAGACAATATTATGAAGATATAAGAATAGTTTCTTTGGTAAATTCTCCAGAAAATGAATTTATGTTTAAAACAATAAATGTAAATACATTAACTCCAATATCTTGGATGGAAAAATTGATAGAAGCCTCTTTGAATTATGAAGACATAACTGATTTTTTTAATCCTTATGTAGAAAAACTATCTATATTAGAATTATTAATCAATATAAAAGACAAATCATGTAATAAAAAATTAAAAAACATAAAATTACCTGAAAATACTATAATTGGTGTTCAAATAAAATCAGATGGAGAAATCAAAGTTCCTCAAGGTGAGAGTATTATAGAAGAAAATGATAAAATAATAGTATTTAGCCTAAAAGAACAAGTTCAAAAAGTAAAAGAAGCATTAAAATAGAGGTGATTTTATGCCGACATATAGACATTATTTAAAATTAAGATATAGGGAAATAATGAGTATAACAGGTAAAGTTATAACTTATTTATCATTTTTAATTTTAGGGGTTGGTTCAACCTCTTTTATTTATGGTGATATAAGAACTTTTTTTTCTTTTTTTTATACATTTTTATTAACTATTTCTACAGGTATAATTTTTAGATTTTTTGGTAGAAAAAAAGAAGAAGAAAAATATGAAAAATTAAATGTACAAGATGCAGTCATGATAATATTTTTTGTATGGACTTTTTCTATATTTTTTTCATCATTACCTTTTGTATTTGAAGGAATGCTTAATATACATCAAGCTATTTTTGAATCTACATCAGGCTGGACAACAACAGGATTAACGATGATTTCTGATGTAGAAATAATATCAAGAACTTTTATAATTTGGCGATCAATAATGCAGTATATCGGTGGAGCAGGTTTTGCGCTTATAATGGTTATAACTGCTGGTAGTATGGGAGTGGGTTTGTATCAAGCGGAAGGAAGAACAGATAATTTAGTTCCAAATTTAAGAGATTCAGCTAAAATTATAACTGGTATATATTTAATTTGGGCTTTTATTGGAATACTTTTATTGATGTTTATTTCAAAATTGCCATTTTTTGAAGCTTTTAATCATACTTTAACTGCACTTGCAACAGGAGGATTTTCTTCTAAAAATTTTAGTATAGGTGCATTTGACAATGTTTCAATGGATATAATAATAATGCTTTTAATGATAATGGGCGGAACTGGTTTTGGTGTTCATTATGCAGGAGCAATTATGATAAAAAATTCTTATAGAAATATACTTGATTATAAGAAAGGTAAAATAAATAAATTAGAATTTAAAGAAAGAATAAGAATGGAACCATTTTTTAAAAACCCTGAACCAAAAACTATGTTTTTTATATTACTAATATCATTTATATTTATATTTTTATTCAATACATTAAATATATATGGAGTAGCTAATGGCGTTAGACATGGAGCTTTTCAAGTCATTTCTGCTTTAACAGGTACTGGGTTTTCAACAGTTTCATTTGAAAATTGGAATTTATTTGCCCTTTTAATAATGACTATTTTGATGATACTTGGTGGAATGATGGATTCTACTGCTGGAGGATTAAAATTATACAGAGTTTATATAGCTTTAAAATTAATATTAGTTCAAATAAAATCTTTTTTCAAACCTAATGGCACAAAATTCCATGTTGAAGTTTATAAAGGAGTATCAAGAAAGAAAATTGGTTTTGAAACTTTAAGAGATGTAATTGCTGTATTTATGATGTATTTTATAGTATATTTTATAGGAGTTTTTGTTTTATTGGGATATGGATATACACTTGAAGATTCAATGTTTGAATATGCTTCAGCACTTTCTGCAGTTGGATTATCTGTTGGAATAACAAATCCTAATGCTCCTTTAGGTGTTATCTGGATAGAAACACTTGGAATGTATTTGGGAAGACTTGAATTTTATGCAATATTTTATGCAATAATAAAATTAATAAGAGATATAAATTTTATATTAAATAAAAAAAATAAACTCGATTCTTAAAAAAGAATCGAGTTTTATTCATTTTACTCCCTAAAATACCATATTATCGAAAATGAGTTATATAAAATGATTTAATTTAATATAATAATATTATAAAAATAAAAAATTTGGGGGTTAAATCATGAAAAAAATTAAAAGGATGACAATTTTATTAATAATATTATTATCAACTTTTATTTTAAATTCTTGTATAATAGCTGAAGAAAAAGAAAAGATATATATAACAAATAAAAAATATGAAAATGATTATAATAATTTTGGATTTAAAGATTTCACTGCTAAATTAAATAATCAAACTTATAATCAAATAGAACAAATTAATATGGTTAATATTTTAAAAAATAAATATTATCCAGAAAATATAAAATTAGATTATTTTTCTGAACAATATATAAATGCTTTTGAAAGTAAGTATATTTCAAGAAAATATACCTCAGAATATTATAATTATGAATATATAGACACTAAAATTTTAAATATAGAATATATGAATGGAAAAACTAAAAAAATTTCTGATAATGTTTTAAATATAAGAATATATAATAATTATTTTTCTTTGAGTTTAAATAAAAATTATAATTATTATGGGAAAAAAGTATATTTGATAGCAATAGATGAATATGGAAAATTTAATGAAAATTATAAAGTTATTGAACTTGAAAAATTATATAATATAAATATGAATTACTACTTCACAGATTGTAATTGGAGTAATTCTATATATGAAATATATTATATAATATTATAAACTTAACCTTTAACAGAACCAGATAAAAGACCTTTTAAGAAATACTTACCAAGAACGATATAAACGATAAGAGTGGGTAAAGCAGCAACC
>NZ_QGGI01000029.1 GCF_003148465.1 Oceanotoga teriensis | reverse complement strand
GTGAGTATTTAGGGGTGAGGATAATGAGTTGGGTTCCACCCAGATCCATTCCGAACCTGGCAGTTAAGCCTTCTCATGCTGATGGTAGTACACTTTTTGTGTGCAAGAGTAAGTTTCGCCCCTTCTTTTTTTCTAAGAGAGAACTTCTTTGTTCTCTCTTTTCTTTTATTTATTCTAAAAAAGGGGGAACTTTTAATGATTAGATTTGGTATAATAGGTACAAATTTTATTACTGAAAGATTTTTAGAGGCTGCAAAACTAATAAAAAATTTTAAATTAAATGCTGTTTATTCAAGGACAGAAAAGAGAGCTAAAGAATTTGCAATAAAATATGATGTGGAAAATATTTTTACCAATTTAGAACAGTTATCTAAAAGCGATTTGATCGATGCTATATACATAGCAAGTCCTAATTCTTTACATCATGATCAAACTTTATTATTTTTACAAAATAATAAAAGTGTGTTATGTGAAAAACCTATAGCTTCTAATTTAAAAGAATTAAAAAATATGATAGAAGTGTCTAAAAAAAATAAAGTCCTCTTAATGGAAGCATTAAAAGGTAGTTTTTTACCAAATTATATTTCAATAAAAGAAAATTTATATAAAATTGGTAAAGTAAGAAAATATATTTCTAATTTCTGTCAGTATTCTTCAAGATATGATAAATATAAAAATAATGAACTTCCAAATACATTCAATCCGATTTTTTCAAATGGAGCTTTAATGGATATAGGAATATACACAATATATCCTTTAATCGATATATTTGGTATGCCTAAAAATATTAAATCTGAATCATTATTATTAGATTCAGGTGTTGATGGACAAGGGACGGCAATTTTAGAATATAATGAGATGGAAGGT
Source organism: Oceanotoga teriensis (assembly GCF_003148465.1). Taxonomy (NCBI): domain Bacteria; kingdom Thermotogati; phylum Thermotogota; class Thermotogae; order Petrotogales; family Petrotogaceae; genus Oceanotoga; species Oceanotoga teriensis. The sequence goes on along the minus strand of NZ_QGGI01000029.1, from coordinate 19,122 downwards.
ATTATTAATTATTCAAAAATAAGTAATTCTAAACTTTTTAATGAAATTCAAGGTGAAAAGGGAACTATTTTAATAGATAAAATTTCTCAACCATCTGATATAAAAATATTTTATAATGATGGAAGTATAGAAAATATAACTAAAAATCAAATCGATCAAAATATGTATTATGAAATAGAACATTTTATAAATCTTATTGAAAATAATATTATAGAATCACCAATTAATACATTTGATCTATCTTTAAAAGTTATGTCTATAATTGAAAATATTAGAAAACAAAATAGTATTATTTATCCTGCCGATAATAAATAAAAAAAAGAATTCTTTTATGTTATAATTGTTATAAAAGAGTAAAAAAAAGAAATGATTTTTTTTTATTTAGGAGGGGATATTATGAATAAAGAAGAGCTTTTAAAAAGGAAAAGAATCCTTGAGATTGAAAAAAATGCTATAGAAAAGTATATGGGGCCTCATGAACATGATGAATCTTTAAAAGAAGAATGGGAAAGATTAACAACAGAGCTTGAAAAAATTGAAAAAGAACTTTAAAATTAAAAAGGCAGATTTATATCTGCCTTTTTTTATATATTGACTGTTTAAAAAATTTAATCTTTATAATGTATAATTGAGGAAAAAGAACAATCGAGAGGTGTTAGAATGTATGTTCGAAAATGGTATTCTAAATCTTTTCATTATGTATATTTAAATTCTACTTTAAGAGAATTTTATGAGAAGCTATCTGATCTTGGAGATAATATAGCAATTTTGAGAAATGATAATACTTTGTATAATATGATTACAAAGGAAGAACTCGAATTTTTGAGTAAATTTGATGAGAATATGAAATTATATGAAATTCTTGATCCTGTAGAATATTTTTTATTTGATGATGATTTAGTTGAAGATGCTTTGAATATAATGCTTGAAAATCATATAAAAGTGTTACCTGTAGTTGATTCTGAAATGATTCCATTGGGTATATTTGGTTTCTTTGAAATATTAAGAGCTTTTAGAAGTATTTCAGCTATGGATGAATCTGGAACTAAAATTATTTTAACAAGAAAAGATAAGCCTGGTCAACTCAATAATATACTTCAATTACTTGCTAAAGAAGATATAAATGTACTTTCTTTGATGACATCAAAAAATGTTAATTCAAAAAGGTCTATAACCTTAAAATTAGATATACAAAATGTGAATATTGTTTCTGATATTTTTGAAAAAAATAATATTGAATATGATGCGATTTTTGAAGAAAATATTGATTATATTTGAGGAGGTCTTTTATGATATTAAAGGTTTTAATACCAGGTGGAACTTTATGGATACCTGAACGTATACAAGGAAGTTATGCAACTATATGTCTTTTAGAGCATAAAAACAAAAAAATAATAATGGAACCTGGATATGAACCTTCCTTAAGATTTTTAGAAGAAAAATTTCAAGAATTAAATTTAAAATCGGATGATATTACAGATATTCTTTTGAGTCATGCCCATTTGGATCATGCAAAAAATTCTATTTATTTTAAAAATGCCATTGTTAATGTTCATAAATTATACGATAATAAAAATTTTAATAAATTTGGAGATTTTTCTTCTCAATCTTATATTAATATGATTGAAGATATAAAAAAAAGAGAGAAAAAATTTGATAATGGTGATATATTATTTGAGTCAATAGAAGTCGTACATACTCCTTTTCATAGTAAAGAACATTGTTCTTTTTACATAAAAACAGAAAATATGGGAAAAGTTTTTTTTCCAGGAGATATATGCATGACGAGAATAGAATTATATGATATTATGAGAGGTTTAAGAACGGATGAGGTGGCTAATATAGTAAAAAAATATTATGATATTAGTGATTGGATTGTATTTACTCATGATGCACCTTACTCAATAAAATAAAATTTTGGGAGGGTTAATATGAAAATTGCTTATGTTTCTTTTGAGGTTGTACCTTTTGCAAAAGTAGGAGGTCTTGCAGATGTTGCAGGAGCTTTGCCAAAATATTTAAAGAAAAGAAAAAATAATGTTTTTGTTGTTATGCCTTTTCATAAAGTTATTAGAGACAATTTCAATAATTTAAAACTTATTTCTGAAGATTTTGTGCCTCTTTCTCATGAACTCAAACAACCTTTTTCAGTTTATGAAGGAAAATTACCAGAGAGTGATGTAGTTGTCTATTTTATAAAAAATAATGAATTATTTAATACAAAAGATATATATGGTGGAAGAGATTTAGCACTTCAAAGTTCATATTTTTGTGATAGTGTTTTGAAATTTATTAAAGAAATACATCCAGATACAGATTTAATAAATGTTAATGATTGGCAAACATCTTTAATACCAGCATATCTAAAAAATAATTATTTTTTAGATGATATATTAGGAAATATTAAAACAGTTCTCACAATTCATAATCTTGGATATCAAGGTATATTTACGAGAGATAAATTTGATCTTACTGGACTACCAGATTTTATATTTAATCCAGAATATGCAGAATTTTATGGATATACAAATTATCTTAAACTCGGAATCATATATTCTGATATAGTTAACACAGTTAGTAAAACTTATGCCGAGGAAATACAAACAGCCGAGTTTGGATATCAGCTTGATGGAGTATTAAGGAGTAAAAAAGACTTTTTATATGGAATAATCAATGGAATTGATTATGAGGAATATAATCCTTTAACTGATAAAAGAATATTTAAACCTATAAAAAATTATAATGATAAAATAGAAAATAAATTAAAACTTCAAGAGAAACTTGGTTTAAAAATTTCTAAAGATGTTCCAGTTACTTCTCTTATAAGTAGATTATATGATCAAAAAGGACTTGATTTAATACAAGAAATAATTGAATATTCTCTTGCACTTGATTTTCAGTTTGTGATTTTAGGAACTGGAGATAAAAAATATGAAGATTTTTTTAATGAACTTTCAAAAAGGTATCCCAAACAAGTAAGTTCGAATTTATTCTTTGATTTAGATCTCGCTCAAAAAATATATGCTGGATCAGATATGTTTTTAATGCCTTCTTTATATGAACCATGTGGACTTGGTCAAATGTATTCTATGAGATATGGAACTGTACCAATTGTTAGATATACTGGAGGATTGGCAGATACTGTTATTGAATTTTATGAAGAAGGAAATGGAAATGGATTTGGTTTTTATGATTATACTTCTAAAGATCTTTTAAATGCCATAACTAAAGCAGTCTTTTATTATAAAAAAAGAAATAAAGAATGGAAGAAATTGTTCGATAATTGTATGAAAAGTAATTTTTCATATGAAACTACAGCTTTAAATTATGAACATCTTTATAAAGTGGCTTTGGAGTTATCAAGAGGTGGAGAGGATTGAGTGAATTAAGAAAAGATCCTCTAACCAATAGATGGGTAATAATATCTGAAGATAGAGCTAAAAGACCTATGAATTATGTAGAAGAAGAGCGTATAGAAGAACTTTATTGCCCTTTTGATTATGGAAATGAAAATAGTACTCCTAATGAACTTCTTTCGTTTAGAAGTCCAGATAGTAAGGCTAATGAATCAGGATGGTGGGTTAGAGTTGTTCCAAATAAATTTTCAGCTCTAAAAGAAAATATAATTTTAGATAAATCACCTTATGGAATTTATGATAGAGTATCGGGATTTGGATATCATGAAGTAATAATAGAAACACCAGAACATAATACTAATGTATCTCATTTTTCATTGAAACAAATGGAAGAAGTTTTTTGGGCATATTTAAAAAGATTTAATTCTTTAAAAGAAGATAAAAGAATTAAGTATATACAGATATTTAAAAATTATGGTAAAAAAGCAGGAGCCTCTTTAGTTCATCCACATTCTCAATTAATAGCTACGAGTATTGTTCCTGTTAATCTTATAGATGAAATAGAAGGTGCAAAAAAATATTTTAATTTTAAAAACAGATGTGTTTTTTGTGATATTGTTAAATATGAAGAAGAAGTAAATGAAAGAATTATTTTTAAAAGTGAAAATTTTATAGTATTTGAACCTTATGCTTCAAGATTTCCTTATGAAACATGGATTATGCCGAGATTTCATTCGCATGATTTTGGAGAATTAGAAAAAAATGAAGATATAGTAAAAGAATTGGCTGAAGTTTCTAAAAATTTTTATTCCAGATTTTTTAAAGTTTTGAATAATCCTCCTTATAATATGCTTATTCATACGGCACCTTTTGGAGAGGATTGTAGTAAAGAATACCATTGGCATATAGAAATAATACCCCGAATTACTAATATAGCTGGATTTGAATGGGGAACAGGATTTTATATAAATTCTGTTTCTCCAGAAAAAGCTGCTGATGAATTAAAAAAGGAGGAACCATTTTTATGAAAAAGGGATTGATTTTAGTTTATTTATTTTTAGGGATTTTAATTTATTCATTTAATCTCAGTATAAAACCAATATTTACTACTTATAATGAAGAAAATACAAATTATTTATTTTATTCAGTGACTCCTGTGATGGATTTTGGAACTTTAAAAATAGGACCTGGTGTTAATTTATATCAAAATGAAATAGGTGGTAAATTTTATTATGGAGTTCCAAATAGATATACAGAAGATAGTACCAATGTATATAATATGTTTTCTATAAATTATTTAGAGATTTCTACTGATTTTGCAAATTTTAAATATTCATTTATGAATGAATATACACATGGTTTAGGAACAACTATGTATAGATACTCAAAAAAACTTGCAAAATCTTTTGATTTGAAGATCTTTAAAGAAGATGAATATAATTTTTCAGTTCATTATCCATATGAAATTACAACTTATTTTCCATTTACCACAAAAAATTCAGCAACTTTATCATGGGTTAATTTAGATTATAATTTTGATATTTTTAATATGGGAATTTTAATTGCAACTAATTATCCATATTCAGATTATCATACTGATATAGTATCAATTTTGAATGTATATAAACCTTTTGGACCTTTAAATTTAGGTGTTGAAGGAAGTGTTATATATACAAAAGCAGAAAAAAATAATCTTGTATATGGAGATACCGTTGGTTTTTTAGGAGGATTAGGAGCAGCTATAAGTTTTGAATACGTTGATTTAAGAGCTTTGCCTATAATATATTTAAGTAAATATTCAAATTTAAATTATTTGGACAATAATTATGAAAAAACAAATAATTTAGCTCAAAATTATGATTTTTTAGTATTATCTGAAGAAGAAAGATTGGGAGGTATTTATGATATATCATTTAGATATGATGATATTTTAGATTCATATTTAAGATATAGTTATGAAGTTCCTTTTAATTTTAGTGAAATTCAAAATCAAAAGATATATTCAAAAGTTTATTTAAAATCACCTATTTCAGAATACCCTTTTTCTTTTGAAATGAGTTATAACAGAATATTAGAAAATAATGAATTTGTTTTTGATATTTTTAAAGAAATATTCAACAAGAATACACAGTTTGAATATTCTTTAAACTATAATTTGCTTACTGGATTGAGTCTTTCATATATAAATTATTATGATCATATATCTAATGAAATGAAAGGTAAAATAGCTTTGAATGCAACTTATCAATTTTAAAATAATCGAGAAGATTATATCTTCTCGATTATTTTTTTATCTAAATTTAAATCCAAGAATTTATTTTTGATATATAGTTTATTATTTTCTATTAGTTTTAAGTATTTTTCTGCTGTTTTTTCCCAAGTATAATTATTTATAACTAAATTATATGATTTATCAGAGTATTTTAAATAATCTTTAAAACAAGTTAAAAATCCTTCAGCAATATTTTGTGGATTTTCTGGATCTATTAAAATACCTTCTTTATTTTTGAAAATCTCTTTTGGTCCACCATTTTTTGTTGCAACGATGGGCAATTTACATGCAGCAGCTTCTAATGGTGCTAAACCAAAAGGCTCATAAAAAGATGGCAAACAAAAAATAGCTTTATTTTTTCTCAAATAAGAGTATGTACATGCAAGATCTTTTTGAGATTTAATGTTTAAAAAGATAATTTTATTTTCTATATTATTTTTTAATATCAAATCTATCATAGGCTTAATTATATTTCTATCTGAATCATTTAATTTATCTATTTCAAAGGGGTTATCTATATTTCTTAGAACAATAACCATTTTTGAGAAATTATTTAAATTTTTGTTTTCAATGAAAGCTTTTAAAGCATTTAAATGATTTTTTTTGAATTCTAATCTACTCGAAAGAATTATTAAATTTTTATAATTTTTTATTTTGGAATCTAAATATAACTTAAGTTCTTTTGATATATTTAAATCAGGATTAAAAATTTTTGTATTAACTCCAGGAGGAATTAAATTAAATTTTTCTAAATTTGTTTGAGAAATTTCTTTATAATAATCATGCATATATTGTTCTTCTTTTTCTTGAACAGTTGAAACAGATATAAAATCACAATATTTTATTGATAATTTTTCAGCATTTATTCTTTTTGTAAAATTAAAATCTTTATCATATTTGATATAATTAAATTCATTTACATTTAATTTATCCATTTTCTGAGCTCCTAATGAATGAGCTGTAAAAGAAAAAGGTTTGTTTATATATTTTTTCAGTAGAGCTCCCGTATATCCTCCATCGGCATAATGAGTTGTAAAAAAATCTGGTATTTCATTGCCATAGAATTTTATTATTTGGTTTGAAAATTCATTTAAATAAGGCCAAATTTTTTCTTTTTGTAGAAATTTATTACCTCCAAACTCTAATCGTATAATTCTTAAATTATTATAATTATCATAATAATCTATAGACTTACTGAATTCTGGCCATTTATCATCAACTATTTTTCTTGTTATTATATCAACTTTTATACCCAATTTTGACATAGCCATAGCCAATTCTTTTACATATATTAATTGACCCCCAAAATCTGGATGTTCTGTTAAATGAGAATCAAAGTTATCAAAATTACCTTGAGGATTTATAAAACCAATTTTCATATATAAGACTCCTTTCAAATTAGAGCTTTTTTAAATTTGATATATCGAATTCTGCACCTATATTTTTTAAACTTTCTTCTGCAAAGGATCTTCCAAAGTATAAAGAATCTTCTATTGTTTTATTGTTCATTATTCCATAGTATATTCCAGACCAAAAAGCATCTCCTGCCCCTGTTGTATCTATAACCTCTTTTATAGTAGAAGGAATTTTTAATGATTTGTTTTTATTATTTATGTATATAGCACCTTTTTCTCCTAAAGTTAGTACTATATTCTTTGCTCCCAAACTAAAAAATTCATTTATATAAGAATCTAAAGTATTTTTTCCAAAAATGCTTTCGCAATCATCTTCAGAGGGTTTTATTAAATTTATATAAGGAAGTATTTTTTTTAATATATTTATTATATTATCAGAACTCTTCCACAAAATTTTTCTATAATTTGGATCGAATCCAATAAATAAATTATTTTCTTTAGCTTTTTTTAATATATTAAATGTATTTTTTAAATTATGATCTGTTGATAATGCCCAAGAAGATATATGAAGAATTTTTGATTGAGAAACTAAATTTAAAGCTTTATCATTTAGTTCTAAATTCAATGAAGAAGATCTATAAGCATGAAATTTTGGTGTTTTTTTTGACTTTAAAACTGTTACAATATCTGTATTATTATCTTCACTTATAGTTATTCCAGAAGTATTTATATTATTTTTTTTAAGCTTTTCAAGTATGAAATTTCCAAAAGGATCATTTCCAATTTTTGATATCAAAGCAGTTTTTACATTTAATTTTGATAAATTAATACAAATATTTGCTGGAGATCCTCCAAAATATTTTTTAAAAGATAGAGAATCTTTTAAATTTTCTATATAATCACTTGATATTAAATCTATTAAAACTTCTCCATACGATATAAAATCCATATTTTGATCGCTCCTTTTTGAAAAAAATTTTATTTCATTAATATTATATCAAAAAAAATTTCATGCATGCAATGAGGAAAATGTAAAAAAAACGTTTTATTTATGAATAAAAGCTAATATTTCTATATAATTGATGTTAATTAGATTTTTATAATGATGTTAAAAATTTTATAATTGTATTATAAAATGATGTTCTACATTACTTGGGAGGTGGATTAAGTGAAAAAAGGGTTATTATTTATTTTTATATTATTACTTTTTGTAAACGTTTTCTCAGTAAATATTTCTATGACTGCTGGAGCAGTTGGTAAAGAGCTTGAAGTTCTTTATAAACAAGTAGAAGAGTTTGAAAAATTAAATCCTGATATAAGTGTAAAAGTTTTACCTATGCCAAATTCTTCAACATCAAGACATGATTTGTATGTTACATATCTTGCTTCTGGAACACCAGATCCAACAGTTTTGATGCTTGATGTAATATGGCCAGCTGAATTTGAACCTTTTTTAGCAGATTTAACATCTGATTATGATTATTTTGAACTCGATAAATTCTTAGAAGGTACAGTTAAATCCGTAACTTATAAGAATAAAGTAGTTGCAATACCTTGGTTTACAGATGCTGGATTGCTTTATTATAGAAAAGATTTATTAGATAAATATGGTTATGATGTTCCAAAAACTTGGGATGAACTTTATAATATAGCAAAAGATATTTCAAACAAAGAAAAAATAGATGGATTTATATGGCAAGGAGCTTCTTATGAAGGTCTTACATGTGATGTTATGGAATTTATACATTCACATGGTGGAGCTATAGTTGAAAATGGTGAAGTTGTTCTTGATAAACCAGAAAACAAAGAAAGAACTATAATAGCTTTAAATTATATGAAAAAATTGATAGATGATGGTGTTACAAGAAAAGGTGTAACCACTTATATGGAAGAAGAAGCAAGAAGATTATTCCAAAATGGAGATGCTGTTTTTATGAGAAATTGGCCATATGCTTGGACTTTAGTAAATGGAGATTCTTCAAAAATAGCAGGAAAAGTTGGAGTATCTCCTTTACCTAAGGGATCTAACCCAGAAGGAAGAAATTCTGCAACTTTAGGTGGATGGAACCTTGCAATAAATGGTAATGCATCAAAATCTCAAATAGAAGCTGCTAAGAAATTAATAAAATTCCTTACAAGCCCTGAACAACAAGTTGTAAAAGCTTTAGGAGTTACTCAAAATCCAACGAGAAAAGCTGTTTATAATGATCCAAGAATAAAAGAAGAAATTCCTTTCATGGTTGAACTTTATGATGTATTTATAAATGCAGAACCAAGACCTGTAACTCCAGTTTACTCTGAAGTTAGTAGAGAAATATATACAGAAACAAGTAATGTTTTAAGAGGAATAAAAACACCTGAAAAAGCAGTAGATGATTTAATAAATTCTTTAAAAGAAATAATGTAAAAATAATTTTTTATTGACGGTAAGCGGATTTTATCCGTCTTACCGTTTTTTAAAAGAGGAGGGTGTTTTTAATGAACAATTATAATAAAAAAGATATGAAATTAGCTTTTTGGCTAATAATACCAGCTTTAATTGCAATAGGTATAACGGCTTTTATACCTTTGATACAAACTTTTTATGATTCTTTTTTTAAATGGTCATTAAGACCTGGATTTGAAAGAGAGTTTTTAGGATTTAAAAATTATATAGATTTGTTTCAAGATAGTAGATTTTTAGCTTCTCTATGGAACACTATATACTTTTCATTTTTTTCTGTTTTATTTGAATTTTTAATTGGTTTAGGTGTTGCATTAATTTTAAATGCGAAATTTAAGTTTAGAGGATTTATGAGAGCTGCAATGTTAATTCCCTGGGCTGTACCGACAGTTATTTCATCTCAAATGTGGAGATGGATGTTTAATGATCAATATGGAGTTATAAGTAATTTATTTTATACTTTAGGAATATTAGAACAAGGAACACCAATATTAGCCGATCCAAAACTTGCTTTAAATGCTATTGTTGCTGTCGATGTTTGGAAGACAACTCCTTTCGTAGCTCTTTTATTGTTAGCTGGACTGCAGTTAATACCTGGAGAACTTTATGAGGCTTCCAGAATAGATGGTGCAACAAAATGGAAGCAATTTACAAGTATAACTTTACCAATATTGAAACCTACCATTGCTGTTACTCTTATATTTAGAACCTTAGATGCATTAAGAGTTTTTGATATTGTATATATAATGACTCCTGGTTTACAACAAACAGAAACAATGTCTGTATACAATAGAAGTTTACTTATGGATAATATATTTTCTCCAAGAGGTCTTTTTGGATATGGATCAGCCTTATCGGTTATTATATTTTTGATTATTGGAGTTTTTACACTTATTTATATCAAAACTATGAAATTAAAAATAGACTGATGGGGGGATTTATATGAGAATTGGAATGAAAGGAAAAAAAAGATTAGAAAAAATTATTTTATATATTTTTGTTATTATAATATTCATATATTTTGTTTTTCCATTTTATTGGGCAATAAGAAGTTCTTTTACAAGTAATAAATTACTTTTTTCAGAGAATTTTAATTTGATACCACCAGAATTTACTTTTGAACATTATATAAATGTTTTTAAAGAGCATAATTTTTTAAGAAATATATGGAATTCAATTGTAGTTGCAGGATCTACTACGATATTATCTTTAATAATAGGATCTTTTGCAGGGTATGCTGTTGCAAGATTAAAAATACCTGGAAAAATATTTATTATGGGAAGTATTTTAGCTGTTTCAATGTTTCCTCAGGTTTCAATCCTTGGAGGACTTTATCAACTATTAAGAAATATGAATCTTATAGATACTTATCCAGGACTTATAATACCTTATACAGCGATTACCTTACCTCTTACAACATGGATTTTACAAAACTTTTTTAGAGATTTACCTTTATCTGTTGAAGAATCTGCTTATATAGATGGATGCTCGAAGTTCGAAACTTTATGGAGAATTGTTTTGCCTTTATCTGGACCGGCTATAGTTACAACTGGTCTCTTAACTTTTATAAGTGCTTGGAATGAATTTATGTTTGCTTTAACTTTTGTTATAAATCCTGAAATGTTTACAGTTCCAGTAGCTATTTCTATGTTTACAGGAGCATCACAGTATGAACAACCTTGGGGGCAATTGATGGCTGCATCTGTTATGATAACAGTTCCTTTGGTTATACTTGTTTTAATATTTCAAAATAAAATAGTAGAAGGATTGACTTCTGGTGCTGTAAAAGGATAAAATATTTAATAAAAGACTTTTGATATACTAAATATTCAAAAGTCTTTTATTTTTTATTTTGAAATAAAAAAACCTTGCGGTATAATTGAATTTGATGTAATAAATCGTTTAGGATGGGAGTGATTCTTTTGAAAAGACTCTTTGGAACAGATGGTATTAGAGGAATAGTTAATGAGGAACTTACAGTTGAATTAGCTATGAGAGTTGGAAATGCTGTTGCAAGACTTTATAATGGTAAATATGATAGGCTTTTAATAGCAATGGATACAAGAAATTCAGGTAAAATGTTTGAAATAGCTATAGCTTCTGGAGCTGTAGCAGCAGGAATGAAAGTGGAATCGTGTGGAGTTATACCTACTCCATCTTTGGCATATCTTACAAAAAAAGAAAAAACTGTTGGAATAATGATTTCAGCATCTCATAATCCTTCTACTTATAATGGGTTGAAGGTTTTATGCGAAGGATTTAAAATACCAGATGAAGAAGAAGTTGATCTTGAAAACATTATATTATCTGAAAATATGGAATATGCACCATATGGTGATGTAGAAGAATTTATCATTAATGGAGGAAAAGATAAATATATAGAATATGTGAAAAGTATATATAAAAATTTAAATTTAAATTATAAAATAGCTATTGATGTTGGAAATGGTGCAGCTGGTTCAGTAATTGAAAGTATTTTAAATAATTTAAATTTAAATTATACTGTTTTCAACAATGAGCCAGATGGTTTTAATATAAATCAAAATTGTGGATCTACTGCTCCTGATTTTTTATCTGATAAAATAAAAAAAGGTAATTATGATTTTGGAATTCTTTTTGATGGAGATGCTGATAGATGTCTTTTCTTAGATTCTAAAGGTAATTTAGTAGATGGAGATAAACTTATGGCTATAAATGCTTTTAAATTAAAAAAACAGAATAGATTATCTGAAAATACTGTTGTTGCAACTATAATGAGTAATTTAGGATTTGAAGAATATTTAAAAGAACATGGAATAAACCTTGTTAGAACGGGGGTTGGAGATAAATATGTTCTTCAAAGAATGATAGATAATAATTTTACCATAGGTGGAGAACAATCTGGGCATATAATTTTTATGGATAGATCTACAACAGGAGATGGTTTGATTACAGCTCTTGAAACTCTTGATACTATGAAATTTTTTGAAAAAACAATTGATGAACTCATATGTGAAATTCCTTCTTATCCTCAATTATTAAAAAATGTTTCAGTTAAAAATAAAAAAGATGTTATGAAAGATGAAAGAATAGAAAAATTAAAAGAAAAATATGAAAATATTTCAGGATTGAAACTTGTTTTAAGGCCTTCTGGAACAGAACATAAAATTAGAGTTATGGCTGAAGGAAAAGATGCGGAAAAAGTAAATTCAATAGTATATGAATTTGTAGAATTAATAGAATTAATAGATAAAGAATATTAAATAAAATAAAAAAACTCCAAAGTATATAAAAATTACCTTGGAGTTTTTTTATTTATTGTTAAAAATATTATTTTTATCTATAAAAGAATTTTACTACAAATCTTATATTATCTCTGTACATTATAAGTGCAACATAAGAATTTTTTTCAACAGAAGAGGCTATTTTTTCCCAATCTGAAACATTTTTTATATCATGATATGTTCCATTTATAGCTATTTGGTTTATTAAATCACCTTTGGTTATTCCAAATATAGGGGAATTATTAGTTACTTCTTCAACTATTACACCATTAGTATTTTTTGATAAAGATTTTTCTTCCACATCTTTTGGAGTTATTTCTCTGACTATTAATCCAAAATAATCTTTTTTAGCTAAAACAACTTCTTTTTCTGAACTTCCCAATAATACATTTAATTTTATTTCTTTTCCAAATCTATTTATTATGACTTCTATTTTTTCACCAGCTGTATAAGTTCTTATAATAGATCTCAATTCTTCGGCATTAGATATTTTTTTATTATCTATTTTTACAATTACATCATCTGCTTTTATTCCAGCATCAGAAGCAGCTGAATTATCTATTACATCACTTATATAAGCTCCTTCATCAACTTTTAATCCAAGTGATTTTCTCAATTCTTCTGTTATATCTCCAAAATAAACTCCGAGATAGGCTCTTTCATATTTTCCGTCATCAATTATAGAGTATGCAAATTTTTTGGCCAAATTTATTGGAATTGCAAAACCTAAATTTACTCCTTGATTTGGGTTTACTATTATTGTATTTACACCTATTACTTGTGCATGTATATTTAAAAGAGGTCCACCACTATTTCCTGGATTTATAGCTGCATCTGTTTGAATTAAATCTACATAATAACCAGAACCATCAGGTTTTTGTACTTTTCTATTCAAAGCACTTATTACACCAGTTGTTACAGTATGACTCAATCCTAATGGATTACCAATTGCTACAACAGTGCCTCCTATTTCAAGCTCTGATGAATCACCCAATTCAACGATTGGAAGTTTTGAATCTGTATTAACTTTTAATACAGCAAGATCTAAATCTTTATCTCCACCAATATATTTTGCTTCGTAGACTTTGTCATTTCCAAGAGTAACATTTATATTCGTTGCATTTTCTACTACATGATAATTTGTTATTATATAACCTTTTTCATCAAATATAAAACCAGTTCCTAAGCTTGTGAATTCTCTTTGTTGTGTAGGGGGAATTTCACCAAAAAACTTTTTAAAAAAATCTTCTATATAAGGATCAGAATAAGATTCTGTTTTTCCTTTTGCTTCAATACTTACAATTGCTTCAGAAGATGCTTTTACAACATTAACTATTGGACTTTGATATCCTTCGTTTACAATTGCGAATATATTAATAGACAAAACAAGTAATGATAATATTACTAAAACTTTTTTCATAAATCCACCTCCAAAAGTCGATATGTTCGAGTTTATTATGAAACTTTTCTCTTAAAGATTACTTAAAAAAAGGTTTTAATTTTATCTATTGATTCAATAATTGCATCGGCATCTTTTATTTCATCATAGCCATAACCATAAGAACAACCAATAGACTTTATATTATTAACTTTCGCAGAATATATATCATGTTTCCTGTCTCCAACCATTATAAAAGAATTATTTTTTTCTTTTTTCATGATATGTTCAATTACAAAATCTTTATCTCTCCACCCATACATTTCAGAACAATGTGGTGAATCTATATATTTTTTTAGGCCTTTATTCAACATTGCTTCGAGATATTTAATATTACAATTTGAAAGAATAAATAGTTTTTTATTTTTATTTTTTAAAAATTCTAAAGTTTCAAGAACATTATCAAAAAAGACATTTTCTGTTTTTTCTATGATGTTTTCTTCTTTTTCATCCAACAGAAGTATAGCTTTTTTTATCAATTCATCATCATTTGTATTTAAAAGATTTTTCCAAATTTGATCTATAGGATATCCTATATATTTTATTATTTCATCATCTGAAATAGTATAATTAATATTTAGATCTTTTATAACTTCTTTAAAAGCGTTTAAAGTAAATTTTTTGGTATTAACAAGTGTTCCATCAAGATCAAATATAATATTTTTAATATTTTTAAAATTATTTTTTGTCATATATTTTCTCCTATCATAAAATTTTGAATTAATATTGTTTTATCTGTTACAGACATATTTTTATTTAAAATTAACTTTTTAAATTTGAAGTTTTCTTCTAAAACAATTATTTCTTGTGCTAAATTAGCGATTTCAAATGGTTCATGAGATACTAAAATTATTTTTAAATTTTTATTGAATATAGTATTTTTAAAGTCTTTGATTATATTATTTTTATTTTTAATATCAAGAGAAGAAAAAGGTTCATCCATTAATATGATATCTGAATTATATGAGATAGCTCTTGCAATATTAACTCTTTTTTTCATACCACCAGATAATTCTTCGGGGTATTTTTCTAAGGAATCATATATATTTAAACTTGATAATATATCTTTAATTTTTTTATCTGAAATATTGGGTGAAACAAATTTTATATTATCCTTTACATTTAGCCATGGTATTAATCTATCTTCTTGAAATATATAAGATAATCTTTTTTTAGATGATATTAATTCACCACTCGATGAAGGTAAAAGACCAGAAATAATTTTTAAAATCGTTGTTTTTCCTATTCCCGACTCTCCAGCTATACAGTATATAATATTTTGTGAAAAATCATATGAGAAATTTTTTAATACATATTTATTATTAAAGCATTTAGATACATTTTTTAATATTAGTTCATTATTTTTATTTATATTTTTAGATTTAATTATTTTGTTATTTTTTAAGGATATTTTTGGCTTAAAATTTAATTTTAATATCAATTTCTCAAATATTATACCATTTAATATTAAAAATATGGTATATGCAAAGACTTCTTCTGTATTTAAAGTACTTTTTGCAAGAGCTAAAGAATAACCGATTCCTTTAGATCCAGCTAAAAACTCTCCTGCGACTATAGATCTCCATAATGTTCCCGAAATTATTTTTAAGCTTGATATTAAGAAAGGTATTATGGATGGCAAAAAAATATATTTATAAATATAAGATTTAGATACTTTATAAATATTAGCCATTTCTAATAATTTAGTATCTGTAGATTTAATACCTTCTGATATATTCAATATCAATGTTGGAAGTATTATTATAAAAGATACAAATACAGGAGTATAAAATCCTATGCCAAACCATAACATTGTTATGGCTATATAAGATATTACAGGAGCACCTTGAAGAATCATGACTATTGGTCTTATCATTTTATAAAAATTATTTTTAATACCAGCTAAAAGACCTATTGGAATACCAATTATAATACTCAAAGAAAATCCAATTATACTTTTTAAAAGAGTATCAAAATAATTTATCCAAAAATCTTGAGTTATAAATAGAGAAAAAAGTGTTTTAAAAGTTAGTATTGGACTTGGAAGAATTAAGGGACTGTAAAAAAGAGATATTATAAACCATATAATTATAAATAAAGATATCCCAATTAAAAACATTTAGCACCTCTAAAAAACAAACCCCGTTTATACGGGGTTTATTTATTATTTATTGAAATCAAGTTGTCTTTCTATTTGAACATATCTATAAAATTCAAGTTCATCCCCTGAAGATATATCATCAAAATTTTCAAATTTTATTCCACATTCTTTAGGAGCATCAACCATTTTTACTTCATCTTTATAATGTTTAAGACTTTCAATTGAAACATCATTTACTAATCCACCATTTCTATATATTCTAACTTTTCCATTTCTGGTTACAAATCCTTCGAGTATTTGTACACCAGCGATATTTCCAACTTTTTTAATTTTAAAGACTTCTTTTATTTTTCCAGAACCAGTTATTTCTTCTTTTTCTTCTGGATCGAGCATACCTTGTAAGGCTTTCTTCAAATCGTCTATTAAATTAAATATTATATCATATTTTTTTATTTGTATTCCTTCTTTTTCCGCTTCTTTAATGGTTTTAGAATCAGCTTTAACTCTGAATCCCATTATTACAGCATCAGAAGCAGAAGCAAGCATTACATCACTATTTGTTATAGAACCTATTCCTGCATGTATAACTTCAATATCAATGTCTTTATTTTGTAATTTACTTATAGAATTTTTTAAAGCTTCAATTTCACCAAATGTACTCGCTTTTAATACTATATTTAAAACCTTTTTTTGATCTTCTTCCATCATTTTCATGAGATCTTCAAGCTTAACATGTTTTTTTGATATTCTTTGATTTTGAATATTCAACATTTCTTTTTTTATTGAAGATATATTTCTTGCTTCATCTAAAGTATCTACAACATAAAGTATTGAGTGCATGTCTGCAACTTCATCAAATCCTAATAATTGTACAGGTGTTGAAGGGCCAGCAGCTTTTATAGTTTTTCCTTTATCATCGAGCATTCTCCTAACTTTCCCGTGAGTAGAGCCAGCTATAAAGAAATCACCTGTTTTTAAAACCCCATCTTTTACTATTACTGTAGCAATAGGTCCAAGAAATTTATCGAGCTTACTATCTATAATTACTGCCCTTGCATTTCCATTAGGTTTACATTTTATCTCTTCCACTTCAGAAACTAAGAGAATCATTTCTAATAAGTCTTCTATACCTTTACCAGATTTTGCAGAAATTTCAACTGTTATAGTATCTCCACCCCAATCTTCAGGTATGAGATTTAACTTTGCAACCATCTGTTGTTTTGTTAATTCTACATTTGCATTAGGTTTATCTACTTTATTAATTGCAACTATTATAGGAACACCGGCATCTTTAGCGTGATTATATGCTTCAATAGTTTGAGGCATAACGCCATCATCAGCTGCTACTATTAAAATAACTATATCTGTTGCCTGTGCACCCCTTGCTCTCATTTCAGTGAAAGCTTCATGACCAGGAGTATCAATAAAAGTGATTTTTTTGTTGTTGTATTCAACCTGATAAGCTCCGATTGATTGGGTTATTCCGCCAGCCTCACTTTCAGCAACGCTTTCGCCTCTGATATTATCCAATAAAGTAGTCTTTCCATGGTCAACATGTCCCATAACAGTTACAACTGGAGGTCTTATTTTTAATTTTTTAGAATTGTATTTATAATATTCATCCCATTTATTTATAATATGTTGAGCTGGATCAGAAGATACTTTTGAAGCTTCTTTTATTGTTACAAGGTAATTCATATTTAAAGCTATATCTTCTACCATTTCTGGACTTAAGTCTTGACCAGGTCTTAAAACTATTCCTTGCATGAACATAGCTTTTATTAAATCATTTTGATTTTTACCCATTTTTTGAGCCAATTTATCAAGTTTTAATTCATCTTGTGCAATTATAATTTCTTCTATTTTATTTTCTCCTTCAGGTTTAATTGGTGGTTCAACCTCTTTTTTAGAATTATTTTCATTTTTTTCTTTTGATTTAGAATCTTTTTTTATGTTCTTTGTTGTTTCTTTTTTTGCAATTTTTTTCTTATTTTCTTCTTCCATTAAATCCAATATTGCTTCTACTGTATCGTCTTCCAGTGTACTCATATGACTTTTAACTTTTATATTGAATTCATTTTTTAAAAGTTGTATAAAATCTTTTGTATTCATGCCAATATCTTTGGCCATTTCATATACACGGGTTTTAGACATTAATTATCACCCCCATTAACTAAATCAATAATACCTTTAATTATACTCTCATCTTCAATACCTACAGCAGAAACTTCAATTTTGCCAACAGCTTTGGCCAAGTCCAATTTATTTTTGCTTTCCAATAAAACATATTTAATACCATAGTGAGAACATTTATTCATTAAATCTTTTAAAGTGTTCTTACTTGCATCAGAAGCAATTACTACCAATTTATGTTTTCTTGGTTTTGAAATATAACTTCTCAAACCCTCCTTGCCAAAGGCGAATTTATTAGCACGAGAAGAAAATCCTATTAAAGTGAGTATTTTATCTTCATTCATCGTGTCACGCCCCTTATAATTTTAATCTATTATATAAATTATATCATTAAATCATTTATAGACAAAATAAATAGAGTTAACTATTTAATAAATATTATTAACGTATCTTAATAATAAAAATAAATATTTACATAAGTTAAAAATATTCTTCAAACACGTTAAAAGGTGGAAATGTGTAAGGAAAGGGAGGAATAAATGTAACAAAAAAGAAATTGACAGGAGATAGAGAAATGTGATAGTATATACTTCGGCTGGCTGAGAAGCCGGAGAAATAAATGCTGTTTGAAAAGTGGATAGAAGAAAGCCAATAAGGTAAGGAAGAAAAAGACGTCAGAGAAAGAACTGAAGAAGGACAAACCATAAGGATGAAGGGTTTGATCCTGGCTCAGGGTGAACGCTGGCGGCGCGCCTAACACA